>DATFDN010000043.1:0-2972 GCA_035252035.1 Acetobacteraceae bacterium
ACTCCGCCCCGCGGGGCGGAGTGGGAGTCGGCAGAACAACGTCAGGCATGGTGCGGGAGGAATGCGAACACCGCAAGCGGTCCGGCAATCCCGGAACCCGTCGCGTCCCCCATATTGAAACCCCGCAATCCCTCCTGCATATCGCCGCTTGCGGAAGAATTGCCTAGGAGCAACAGGTATGGAGTCGGTGGAAACCCTGAGCTTCGGCGCCGAGGTCGGGCGGCTGCTCGATCTGGTCGTCCACTCGCTCTACACCGAGCGCGAGATATTTCTCCGCGAGCTGGTGGCCAACGCGGCCGACGCCCTCGACCGGCGGCGTTTCGAGGCGTTGACCGAATCGGCCCTCGCTCCGCCGCCGGACGCGAAGATACGCATTGTTCCCGACAAGGGCGCCCGGACGCTGCTGATCGCTGACGACGGGATTGGCATGACGCGCCAGGAGCTGATCGAGAATTTGGGGACCATCGCCCGCTCTGGCACCAGGGCATTCGGCGAGCAGTTGGCGCGGGCGAAGCCGGAGGACAGGCCCAGCCTGATCGGCCAGTTCGGCGTCGGCTTCTATTCCGCATTCATGGTGGCCGAGCGGGTGGAGGTGACATCGCGCAAGGCTGGCGCGGAGCAGGCATTCACCTGGTCCTCGGAGGGCGGGGGAGGGTTCACCATCGCTCCGGCCCATCGCGAACGGCCCGGCACGGACGTGGTTCTGCATATCCGCCCCGATGCCGACGAGTACCTGGACCCGGCGCGGCTGGAGGCCATCGTGCGCCGCTGGGCCGACCACATCACTTTGCCCATCACTATCGCCCGCGACGGCAAGGACCAGCCCGCCAACGAGGGAACGGCGCTCTGGCGCAAGGCGCGCGCCGAGGTCTCCGAGCAGTCCTACGCGGAGTTCTTCCAGCATCTCGGCCACATCTTCGACAAGCCATGGGCGACCCTGCACTGGCGGGCCGAGGGATTGCTGGAGTTCTTCGCTCTGCTGTTCATCCCTAGCGCGCGTCCTTTCGACTTCCTCGAACGGGAGCGCGAGTCGCGCGTGCGCCTGCACGTCCGGCGCATGTTCATCACCGACCGCGCCGAGCTTCTGCCGCCTTGGCTGCGCTTCGTCGAGGGGGTGGTCGATACCGAGGACTTGCCGCTGAATGTCTCGCGCGAGATGCTGCAAGCCACGCCGGTGCTGGCGCGCATACGCAAGGCGCTGGTCGGGCGCGTGCTGTCCGATCTGAAGGCGCGCGCGCAAGATCCGGCGGACTACGCGAAGTTCTGGGAAGCCTTCGGCGCCGTGGTGAAGGAAGGCGTGTTCGAGGACGCCGAGCATCGCACCGAGATCGCCGGCCTGATGCGCTTCCGTTCCTCGGCCCAGGATGGCTGGACCTCGCTCGCCGAGTACGTTGGCCGGATGCAGCCGGGACAGGAAGCGATCTATTATCTCGCTGGCGAGGACACGGAGGCGCTCAAGGCCTCGCCTCAGCTTGAGGGTTTCCGCGCGCGGAAGCTTGAGGTTCTGTTGATGGCCGATTCCATCGACGCTTTCTGGCCGGACCGGCTGGTCACGTTCGAGGGCAAGCCGTTGCGCAGCGTGACCCAGGCCGCGGCGGAGTTCGACAAGGGAGCCGACCTGCCCGACATCTCGCCGCTCACGGCGGCGTTGAAGGCGGCGCTCGAAGATCAAATCTCCGACGTGCGCGCCACGGGGCGGCTGAGCGACAGTGCCGTGGTCCTCTCGGCATCGGGCACTGGGCCGGACTTGCAGATGCAGCGGCTGTTGCGCCGGACGGGCCGCGGTGGAATGCCGGTCCGGCCGGTTCTTGAGGTCAATCCGCGCCATAAACTGATCGAGGCGCTGGCACGGCGGCTGGAAGACAAGGACTTGATCGCCGATGCCGCCGCGGCGTTGCTCGACCTCGCGCGGGTGCAAGAGGGCGAGTTGCCGCGCGATCCGGCCCGTTTCGCCCGCCGCGTGACGGATCTGCTCGCCGGCAGCATCGGATAATGGTACGGCGGTAGGAGCTCCCTCTCCCCCCGCGTGCGGGGGGAGAGGGCCGGGGCGAGGGGGTTCAGGCGGGCGGAGCGTTCTCGGGGAGCAACCCTCACCCCGGCCCCCTCCCGCAAGCGGGAGAGGGAGACATCACCAATGCCAATTCCGGATCAGGCACTCGATTGCATTGCCACGAGCGCGGAAGGCGCCCGCCCGCTATACCCGGTGCGTCCCGCCGGACTGTCTGGCCTGCTTGATGCCCTCCCTCCGGGGCAAGCCGGCTACCTGCGAGATGCGGGATTCACGGCTGCGGCGCAGGAATTGGTTCTCATGCCGGGCGCGAACGGCGTCGGGGCGGCGGTGCTGGGATTGGGCGAGGACCGCTCGCCCTACGCGTTCGGCGGGCTCGCGCTCCGCTTGCCGGCGCGGTCGGTCTGGGCGGTCCAGCCCGGCGACTTCGACCCGGCCCAGGCAACGCTCGGCTTCTGTCTTGGCGCCTACCGCTTTACCACCTACCGCCCTGCCGCGCGCGCACCGGCGTTGCTTGCCCCGCCCGCTGCGCATGAGGCGATGTTGTCGCAGGCACGGGCGGTTTGGATGGTTCGGGATCTCATCAACACGCCCGCGAATGATCTCGGCCCCGCCGAACTCGGCGCCTTCGCCATCGGTCTGGGCGAGCGGTTCGGGGCGGCGGCCGACCTGATCGAGGGGGCCGCGCTCGAAAGCGCCTATCCGGCAGTTGCCGCGGTTGGGCGCGGCTCGGCGCGCGCGCCCTGTGTCGCGCGTTTTCGGTGGGCCGGGAGCCAGGCCCGGGACAACGCTCCGCTTCTGTCATTGTGCGGAAAAGGAGTTTGTTTCGATAGCGGAGGATATGATCTGAAGCCCTCCGCGGCGATGCTGCGCATGAAAAAGGACATGGGCGGGGCCGCCGCCGTGCTGGGATTGGCACGCATGATCATGGAGGCGGATCTGCCGATCCGGCTTGTCGCGCGCG
>DATFDN010000044.1:0-8551 GCA_035252035.1 Acetobacteraceae bacterium
GCCGGCGCGGCCCTCGGCGAAGCCGCGCGTGATCCCGCGCGCGCGGGCGAGTTCGTCAGGCGTCTCCGGCGCGGTCGCCGCGATCTCGGTCAAGGCCTCGTCCCGGACCAGGCGCTGGCGCGGGATGTTGGCGCGCTGCGCCTCGCGCTCGCGCCAGGCGGCGAGGGCGCGCAACGTGCCGAGATAGCGGCGGTTGCCGGTGCGCGGCCGAAGCCGTTCCCAGGCCGCATCGGGATCGACGCTGTAGGTTGCCGGATCGGCGAGCGCCGCCATCTCCTCGCCAACCCAGTCGAGCCGGCCCTCCTGTTCAAGCCGCTCGCGCAGCTTCTCGTAGACGGTGCGCAGATAGGTCACGTCGGCGGCGGCGTAGGCGATCTGCGCGGGCGAGAGCGGGCGGGCCGACCAGTCGCTGAACCGGTGCGCCTTGTCGATGTGCCCGCCCGCCAGCGCCGAGACCAGGGCATCGTAGGCGACCTGATCGCCGAACCCCGCCACCATCGCGGCGATCTGGGTGTCGAACAGGGGCGTCGGCACGGCGCCGAACTTCAGCACGAAAATCTCGACGTCCTGGCGCCCGGCGTGGAACACCTTCATCACGGTGGGAGCGGCGAGGAGCCGCCCGAGCGGCGCGAGGTCGAGGTCCGGGGCCTGCGCGTCGATCACCGCGACCTCGCCCGCCCCGGCGAGCTGCACGACGCACAGCTCCGGCCAGTAGGTGCGCTCGCGCATGAACTCGGTGTCCACGGTCACGAACGCCTCGGCGGCGAGGCGGCGGCAGAGCGCATCGAGCGTCTCGGTCGTGGCGATCAGCGCGGGCGGCGGGAAGCCGGGGCGGGGCGCGCGGGGCATCACGCGCTTGTACATGGGCGGGCGCGTCGGCAAAAGCCAGGCACTCGCGGTCTTGACTTACCCGGAACGGCAAGGCTTGTGTGCCGCCGCTCCAGGACAACCGGGACGATCCTCATGCACGCCTACCGCACCCACACTTGCGGCGCGCTCCGCGCCGCCGATGCCGGGCAGACCGCCCGCCTTTCGGGCTGGGTGCATTCCAAGCGGGACCATGGGGGGCTGCTGTTCCTCGATCTGCGCGACCATTACGGCCTGACCCAATGCGTCTTCCCCGCCGGCAGCCCGGCCTTCGCCGCCGCCGACGCGATCCGGCCGGAAAGCGTCGTCACCGTCACCGGCGAAGTGGTGCGCCGCGAGCCGGGCACCGTGAACCCGCGCCTGCCGACCGGGGAGGTCGAGCTGCGCGCGCGGGAGCTCGCGGTGCAATCGGCGGCCGAGGTGCTGCCCATGCAAGTGGCCGGGGACGAGAAGTACCCCGAGGAGCTGCGACTCAAATACCGCTTCCTTGATCTCCGTCGCGACAAGCTGCATCGCAACATGATGCTGCGCGCGCAGGTGATCGCCTCGATCCGCCGCCGCATGATCGCGGTCGGCTTCACCGAGTTCCAGACGCCGATCCTGACCGCCTCCAGCCCGGAAGGCGCGCGCGACTTCCTGGTGCCCTCGCGGCTGCATCCGGGCACGTTCTACGCGCTGCCGCAGGCGCCGCAGCAGTTCAAGCAGCTCATCATGGTGGCCGGGTTCGATCGCTACTTCCAGATCGCGCCGTGCTTCCGCGACGAGGCCTCGCGCGCCGACCGCAGTCCGGGCGAGTTCTACCAGCTCGACTTCGAGATGAGCTTCGTCACGCAAGAGGACGTGTTCGCCACGATCGAGCCGGTGATCGCGGGCGTCTTCGAGGAGTTCGCCGAGGGCCGCGCTGTCTCGCCCGTGCCCTTCGTGCGCATCCCGTACGAGGCGGCGCTGCTCGAATTCGGCACCGACAAGCCGGATCTGCGCAACCCGCTGCGCATCCGTGACGTGACCGAACACTTCGCCGGATCGAATTTCGGCCTGTTCGCGCGCATCGCCGCATCCGGCGGCGTGGTCCGCGCGATCCCGGCGCCGGGCGCGGGCGGCAATCCGCGCAGCTTCTTCGACAAGCTGAACGACTGGGCCAAGGCGGAGGGCGCCGGCGGGCTCGGTTACATCACCTTCGACGCCGGGGGGCCGAAAGGGCCTATCGCGCGCAACCTGGAACCGGCGCGCGCCGAGGCGATCTGCGCCGCGTGCGGCCTCAAGCCGGGCGACGCCGTGTTCTTCGCCGCCGGCAAGCGCGACGAGGCGTGGAAGTTCGCGGGCCTGGTGCGCACGCGCCTGGGCCAGGAGCTTGACCTGATCGAAACTAGCGCCTTCCGCTTCTGCTGGATCACCGATTTCCCGATGTACGAGCTGAACGAGGAGACAGGGCAGATCGACTTCAGCCACAACCCGTTCTCCATGCCGCAAGGCGGGATGGAGGCGCTGACCACGCAAGACCCGCTGAGCATCAAGGCGTTCCAGTACGACATCGTCTGCAACGGAGTGGAGCTGTCCTCGGGCGCGATCCGCAACCACCGGCCCGACATCATGCTGAAGGCCTTCGAGATCGCGGGCTACGGCGCGCAGGAGGTGAAGGCGCGGTTCGGGGGTATGCTGAACGCGTTCCGCTACGGCGCCCCGCCGCACGGCGGGTCAGCGCCGGGCATCGATCGCATTGTCATGCTGCTCGCCGAGGAGCCGAACATCCGCGAGGTGATCCTGTTCCCGCTGAACCAGCAGGGCGAGGATCTGATGATGGGCGCCCCGGCCCCCGTGCCGCCGGCGCGGCTGAAGGAGCTGTCCCTGAAGCTCGACCTGCCGCCGAAGAAAACTCCCTAAGCCTGAGCCTTCCGGATTTCTCATTCGTCGGAGCGCCCCATGCGCCGTATCGCCGCGTTCGCAGCCTTCCTGCTGGTCGCCTCGCCGGCCCTGGCCGCGCCGCTGGACGTGCCGCTCGCGGCGCACAAGGCACTGTACACGATGACGCTCGGGCGCGTGCGCGGCAACGTCACCGCCGCCAAGGGGACGATGGGCTACGAGGTGATCGACGCCTGCGACGGCTGGGCGGTGCGCCAGCGGCTGGACATGTTCGTGACCAACGCCGACGGGCAGACGGTCGAGATGGTGTCCGACTATGCGACCTGGGAATCGAAGGACGGGCGGCGGCTGCGCTTCCATATGAAGCAGACGACCGACGAGGCGGTCACGAGCCAGACTGATGGCGAGGCCAGCATCCAGCCCGGCAGCCCCGGCGTCGCGCGCTACACACGGCCGAAGCGCGTCAGCGTCACCCTGCCGCGTGGCACGCTCTTTCCAATGGCGCACACCGAGGCCATTCTGCACGCCGCCCGCGAGGGCAAGAAAATCCTGAGCCTGCCGCTGTTCGATGGCACATCGGAGAACGGTGCCGAGTACAGCTCCATTGTCATCACACGCTGGGACCAGCCGAAGCCGACGCGCTGGCCGGCGCTGTCGAAGCTGCCCAGCGCGTTCGTGCATGTCGCGTTCTATGACTGGGCGGGCAACGACATGGTGCCGGACTACCAGGTTGGCGTGCGCTATTGGGAGAACGGGGTCGCGGACGACATGACCATGGACTTCGGCGAGTTCGTGATGCACGCGACGATGACGGAGTTCGCGCCGCAGCCGAGGCGGTGCTGAGGGAAAGCGGTTTCATACCGAGTCCCGATGATCGGAACCCATGCTCCCGGACACCGAGGCCGATGGACACGACGCGCCGTTGGCCGAGCGCGCCGCGCGCGAGCCTGGTCGCCGCCTGACTGGGCGCGGCCGCGCCTCCGCCATTTCGGGATTGGTCCGAGGAGGGATGACGATGCCCCGTATGCTCCCGCGCCGCGCGGCGGCCCTACTGCTCGCCACGCCCGCCCTGGCGCGCGCTCATGGAGGCTGGTCGCCCAGCCGGCAAGCGCGGGGTCTTGCGGGGATGCCCGCTCCGCCCGCACCATCGGGCGGCATGGACCCGGGAGGCCCGATGACCGCGACCCGCACCGTCCCCGAGGGAGGATTCCGCTTCGTCCCGGGCGTCTACCAGTACAGCGCCGGCGTCGCCGCCGAGCCGGGCTTCGCCCTCGAGCGCGTCCGCTTCGCCGAGCCGGTGCCGCTGATGCGCGGCTTCGCCCGCATCGCCGAGCTGCTGGAGGCGGCCGGCAGGCCGAAAGCCGCCTTCGCCGCCTGCGAGCTGCGCTCGCCGGCGCCGTTCACCGAGGAGACCTTCGCCGCCTTCAATCGCGTCTACGGCGGGGTGCTGGCGGAGTGGGGCCTGTTCCGCGAGGGCGGGCTGAACCCGGTGGCCCGCAGCAATGTCTGCCCGGAGATCGCACCGCCGTCCGAGCCATCCTTTCACGCTTTCGTCTTCACGGTGCGAGACCCCGCGGCGCCGCCCTCCTTCGCCATCGCCGGCAGCGCGGAGGCGCCGGAGGGCAAGAGCAATTACCACGATTACATCATCGCGCCCGGTGATGTCTCCCCTGCCGGGCTCCGCGCCAAGGCTCGCTGGGTGCTGGGCGAGATGGAACGGCGGATGGGCCTGCTCGGCGCCGGCTGGGCCGGCGCTACCGCGGTGCAGGCCTATTCGGTGCATGACATCTATCCGTTCTTCGCCGAGGAGCTGCTGGTCGCGCGCGGCGCCGCCCGGAACGGCCTGACATGGCAGTTCTGCCGCCCGCCGGTGGTCGGCCTGGACTACGAGATGGACTGCCGCGGCATCTGGCGCGAGCAGGTGCTGCCCGCCGGCTGAGCGCAGCGCGCGGGCGCGATCGCCGCTTGGCAGGACGGAAGAGCGCAGCGTATTCCGCCCTTCGCTGAGATGCGTGCGGGCGGCGGAACGCGCTGCGCTCTTCCGCCCTACACTTTACGAGTCAGCATCCAGGCGGCTGGTCTCAAAACATCATCTTCGCGCCGACGCTGACGACATCGGCGTGGCTCGCGTACGAACCGATGATGCGTCCGGCGGAAGGGGTGCTGGAGAAGTCAACCCCGCTCTCGCGGACATAGAATTCGTGCAGGTAGGCAAGCTGAAGGCTGGTGTTCGGGAGCACGGCATAGGTCAGGCCGACGCCAAGCGGAACGCCGGCGCGGGCCGGGATTCGGGGGGAGCGGGTCGTGTTGTCCACCGGGGACCGATCGAAGCCGGTGCCGGCTTGCAGCGTCAGGCGCGGCGCCCAGCGCGGGTGGTAGTTGGCGCCCACGGACGCGAACCACGTGCTGCGGAACTTGAGCGCGAGGCTCTCGGTCTGGCCGTTCGCGCCGACCACGGTGACTTGCTGCAACAGCGACCAGTGGGTCCATTGCGCGGTGGCCATCAATGACCATTCCTCGCTCAGATCCGCGTAATAGCTGAGCGTGAGGATGTCCGGCAGCGTCGCCTTCGCCGTGGCGCTGGTGTTGCGGGCGGCGAGCAGGGCGGCGGTCGCCGGGCTGGCGCGCGCGAGCAGCGGCGGAACGAAGATCGACTGGGCGCCGCTGAGCTGGTGGTTGATCCGCGAGCGGTAATCGAGGCCCAGCCGGACATGCGGGTTGATCTCGTAGAGCACCCCGAGATGGTAGCCGAGCGCCCAATCGCTGCCGTGTATGTCGATCGCCGGATCGCCGGTCAGCGCGGAAACGGGACCGATATTGATGGCGTTGGTCAGCCGGGTCTGGAACGCGTCGAAGATCGGCCCGGCGCCGAGAGAGAGATGCTGGTTAATTCGGAATGCGGCCGACAGGCCGATTTCGATGTCCGATACGGAGGAGACATTTGCCTGGTAGCGGCCGACGAAATCGGCCGGGTAGGTCGTGCGCAGCCCGAAGGGCGCCTCGACCGCCAGCCCGAACTTCAGGCGCGGGGCATAGCTCCACACCCCCTCCAGGCTGGGCGTGAGGCCAAATTCCGCGGCGTTGCCTCCTTGCGAGCCGGGAACAGGCACGGGGCCGATCAGATCCTGGCCGCTGAAACGCGCGCTCGGGAAGATGGCGTTCAGGCCGGTGTCGATTTCGCTCCGGTCGAGCAAGGTCATCCCGGCGGGGTTGGTCCAGGCGGTGCCGGCGTCGTAGCCCTTGGCCGCCATGCCGGCGAACGCGTTGGCCGACCAGTCCGGGCTGCCGGTGCGGAGTTGGAAGCCCGCTGAATGGGCGGCGGTTGGGAGGAGCGCAAGGAGCGGGGCAACGAGCAGCAGCGCGGCATGGGCAGGCCGACATGGAAACAGCGTGGTCAGTGGCATTTTGCCTCTCCCCGGCGAAACTCTCCCTCAGTTCCTCCCGCAAGGCTACGG
Source organism: Acetobacteraceae bacterium (assembly GCA_035252035.1). Taxonomy (GTDB): domain Bacteria; phylum Pseudomonadota; class Alphaproteobacteria; order Acetobacterales; family Acetobacteraceae; genus DATFDN01. The sequence goes on from DATFDN010000044.1 coordinate 6,183, forward strand.
CAGTCCCACAACTCCGGAATGACCGCACGCCTGGCCTCCATGCACCTCTCCCGCGAGCGGGAGAGGTGCAGCGGCGGTCCGCCGGAGGTCACTTCAACTTTCTGCTCCCGCAAATCGTTTCGTGCATATGTAACCGACGTTACCCAGGAGAGGGGGAGATCCGTTCCTACGCCGCCCCGCGCCGCGCCTCCAGCCGCGTCTCCGCGAGATGGTCGAATCGTCGCCGGAACGTGCCCAGGCCGAGGGTCTGGGAACGCAGCTCGATGATGAGGTCGTGCATCTCGGCCTCCGGCACCAGCGCCTCCACGTCGTCCCAGCCGGGCCAGTCCGGGCGCTCGGCATAGCCCAGGATCTGACCGCGCCGGCCGGAGAGCAGGCGTTGCGCACGGGCGGTGAAGTCGTTGGGCACGCTGATCGTCACATGGTCGATCGGCTCCAGCACCACCGGTTCGGCGGCGGCGAGGCCCTCGCGCATGGCGATGCCCGTCGCGGTCTTGAACGCCATGTCGGAGCTGTCCACGCTGTGGAACTGGCCATCGACCAGCGTCACCGCGATATCGACGACGGGGAAGCCGAACGGCCCCTTGCGCGCCGCCTCCTCGGCGCCCTCGGCGACGGCGGGGATGAAGTTGCGCGGCACCGCCCCGCCCACGACCTTGTCGATGAATTCGAACCCGGCGCCGCGCGGGCGCGGGGCGATGTCGATTTTCACATCGGCGAACTGGCCATGCCCGCCGGTCTGGCGCTTCAAGCGGCCATGCTGATGCACCGGGCGGCGGATCGTCTCCTTGTAGGCGACTTGCGGACGCCGCGTGGCGAGCTTCAGGCCGTGACCGCGCGCCAGCCGCTCGACGGCGGTGTTGAGGTGGATCTCGCCCTGGCCGTTCAGCACGGTCTCGTTCGTGTCCTGGCCATGCTCCACGCGCAGCGTCGGGTCTTCCTCGACCAGTTTTTGCAGCGCGCCGGACAGCTTCACGTCGTCCTTGCGGTCGGCGGTGGCGATGGCGAGGGCATAGACCGGCTCCGGCGGGGTCGCGAAGGCGAGGGGGTCGGGGGTGCCGGAAGGCGAGACCGTGGCGCCGGTCGGCACGCCGTCCAGCCGGCCCAGCGCGACGATCTCGCCCGCCTCCGCCGCCTCCGGCGTCTTGGCGGGCTCGCCGCCATTCATGCGATAGATGCCGCCCAGCCGCGTCCCGCCCAGCGTGGCGCCGTCCTTGATCGTGCCGCGCCAGATGCGCGCATAGGAGAGTTTGCCGGTGTGGCCGGCGTGGACGGTCTTGAACACCTGCGCGAGCGGCGGCCCGTCGGCGGCGACGCCGCGACGCGCGGCGGTCTCCTCGGGAGAGGGCGTGTCGTGGCGCAGCGCCTTCCAGAGCCGGCGCACGCCCGCGGCGCCCTCGGCTGCGCCCAGCATGACCTCGATCACGTTGCCGGCCGCCAAGTCCTTGCGCAGGTCGCGATAAATCTCCTCGGGCGTCGGCTGGACGTCCTCCAAGACTTTCTCAAGCAGGGCGTCGTCGCGATCGGCCAGCACCTCGACCAGCTTCGACTTCGCCTCCGCCTCCGCCTCGCGCAGCTCGGCGGGGATCTGGATCAGCTCCGATGGCTGGCCCTTGCGGTAGCGGTAGGCGCGGTCGCTGATGACGTCGACATAGCCGGACACCTTCTCGCCGGACGCGCCGCTCTCGGTGATCGGCATGTGGCGCAGCACGAGGGGCGAGGCCGCGTAGGCTTGCAACGCCGCGAGCGTGTCGGCCAGGCTGCCCTCCAGCGTGTCGATGCGGTTGATGAAGACGATGTGGGGCAGGCCAAGCTCGGCCAGGCGCTTGAGCAGCGGCGCGGCCGCCATCGCGCGCGCGGGCTGCGGGTCGCAGACCACCACGGCGATGTCGGAGACCATCAGCGCGGCCTCGGTCTCGAAGGCGAACTCCACCGAGCCGGGGCAATCGAGCACGGACCAGCGATCGCCGAGATAGGTGCAATGGGCGAGCCGGATCTCGGTGGTCGAGGGGCGGTTGCGCGGATCGGCGGGCCGCTTCACCGGAGCCCCCGCCGCCTCCAGCAACGCGTCGAACAGCGTGGACTTGCCCACCCCGTACGGCCCCACCAGGGCCACCGAGCGGGGACTTCTGCCGTTCTGCTCTCCGGACATCGTGTGTCTCCCTGCGACGGAGGGAGCCGGCGGGCGCCGGCGCCCGAGTTTCAGGGATGGTATCGGAGTCCCGAAGCCGCGCAACCGCAAATGACGGCAGCGTGACAGCCGGGCGGTCAGGCGCGCAGCGAAAGGGCGAGCGGCATCTGGGGAGGCGCGGCGCCGCCCGTCGCGCCGTAGCGCGGGGGGCAGTGATCGGGCGCCTGCGCGGCCAGCG
>DATFDN010000045.1:0-5560 GCA_035252035.1 Acetobacteraceae bacterium
TCGGCCCTTTGCTCGATCAGCTCGACGGAGCCGTGGCCTCGTTCACCGCCGACCGTGGGTACGATCAAGGCAGCGTTTACGCCGATGTCGCCGCGCGTCATCCAGACGCGGACGTCGTCGTGCCGCCGCGCTCAACCGCGGTGCCGAGCGACGCGGCCGAGACGGCTCCCACACAGCGCGACCGCCACCTCCGGCACATCGCCGAGCACGGCCGCATGGGATGGCAGAAAGCGTCCGGTTACGCGAGACAAGCTCTGGCCGAGGCGGCAATCGGGCGCTGGAAACAGGTGATCGGGGACGGGCTGCGCGCGCACACCGACGCGCGTCGCGCGACCGAGGTGGACGTGGCTGCCTACACGCTCAACCGTATGTTGGAGCTGGGACGCCCGAACTACGTCCGCATCGCTTGATCCCGGATCGGGTTGGGGCGACTGCACCCATATGCCTGATCCATGCACCACGCTGGCGCAGGCGCCCCGAGACGTCCTGGTCCTGGTCGAGGCGCAAGGAACCAGGCGCTTGGCATTGGCGGCAGGGGGCCGGCCGGGAAAGGACGCGCTTGCCAACGCGAACCTCTGCCTGGCCGAAAAACTCTTCGGTCAGTTCCGGCGCGTCGTCGGGATCAACCCATTCGTCGGCGCCAGCGGCGTTCCTCTTTCGCATGTCCGTGCCTCATCGAGATCATGTGCCGGGCGCTTCCGCGCTCGGTCCGGACCATCACCACGAACCGTTTGCCGAGACACTCGGCTGTTATGAAGCGGATCTCTACGTAATCACGCCGCATGTCTGGCTCGGCGTGGCTGATCCCGGCGAACCGGAGGCGCCCGCGGCGGTGCCGGGTCGGTGCCCCGCAACGTCGATAGGGGTCGGAAGGCCCAAGCGTGCGGAATCGTGCGGTAAGAATCGTGAACACGGGCCAAGCCCGGCCGAATTTCCACCGGAAAATGCCTCGGGCGTTCTGACTCCGGCATAAAGGCCCGGGGTTATTGCGTGCAATCTTGGCGTGCAAGGTGCTTTGCATGGAATGTCGCCGCAAACTCCGGCACATTGCACGCAATAAACCGGGGGTGTAACGCGGGGGGTGATATTGCGTGCAATACAGGCCACCCAGCAGCCGGCCGGCGACGACCCGCCCTGAATGGCGCGGTTCTGAGCCAGCTTGGCGCACGAGGACCAATTGCCTTAGCTTCCACGCCCTGTAGCGGTCAGGCTGACGCCATTATGCCTTTGCGTACCCGACTCACCGAGCGATTTGGCATCGAGCACCCCATCCTAGGCGCACCCATGGCGTTTACAGCGGGTGGCCGGCTCGCGGCTGCGGTTACGCAAGCGGGCGGGCTTGGCCTGATCGGCGGGGGTTACGGGGACGCCGAATGGATCGAGCGCGAGTTCGCGGCCGCCGCCAATGCACGCGTTGGCTGCGGGTTCATTACGTGGTCACTGGCCCGCCAACCGGAGCTCCTTGATCGCGCGCTAGCCCATGCGCCGGCTGCAGTTATGCTCTCGTTCGGCGATCCGGCCCCTTTCGCGCCGGCCATCCGGCGAGCCGGCAGCGTCCTGATCTGCCAGGTTCAGACCCTGGCCCATGCGCGGCAGGCGCTCGCCGCAGGAGCGGAGGTGATCGTTGCCCAGGGAACGGAAGCTGGCGGTCACGGCGGCTCCAGAGCAACTCTGACCCTCACGCCGGAAATCGCTGACCTGCTCGTCCGGGAGAGCCCGGACACGTTGCTGGTCAGTGCCGGCGGAATTGCCGATGGCCGCGGATTGGCGGCGGCGCTGATGCTCGGCGCGGACGGCGTGCTGGTCGGCTCCCGCCTGTGGGCGAGCGAGGAGGCGCTCGTCCATCCGAATCACCACCGCGCTGCGATTGCGGCGAGCGGCGATGATACCGTCCGCCAGCGGGCTGCTGACATTGTCCGGCTCTATCCATGGCCGGACGAGTTCACCGGACGTGTGTTGCGCAACGCCTTCACCGAGCGCTGGGCCGACCGTGAGGACGAACTCAGGCGACAAGCCGAGACCCTGAACCCCGCATACCAAGCCGGCATTGCCGCAGGTGATCCAGATAATGTCGCCGTTTGGGTCGGCGAGGCGGCTGGATTGATTGACCGCGTCCGCCCGGCCTCCGAATTGATCCGCGCCATGGCGAGCGAGGCCGAACGGCTGCTCGGGCCGTACGCGCGCGGCCTGCTCGCGTAACCCACCCCGCAACATTGCGTGCAATACGCTACTGTACCTTTTCGCAGAGTTGGGCCTTCTGACCCGATATGCCCGCCGCGGCGAAAAGACCGCGCTCGCTGACATTGTGAGATCTCTCCACCGGAAACCATCGTGCGGCAGCGGCACAGTCCCTGACCGGAGACGACCCTGAACCGGCAGAGCGTCAGCTCAAGGGCAGGCGAAAAGGAGATGGAAATAGCTTGACCAAGGAGGCGCGATTAGACAACGCGGGCGTATCCGAGGCGGCGGTTTTGCGGGTTCTTTCGAGCATATCTTACGGGCGTTGTAACCCGTTGACGGCACTGGGTCAACGGGAGTGCCCGGAAGTCTTGACTTCTGGCCATCAGGTTCTGGGAGAAATCAGACGTAAAATGCTCCGTCCGGCGACGGCTGATCTGCGCTCATGGCGGGCATAGGCTGACTCGGGTGCCACGGCCGGAAGCCGACATTGACGAAGGTCGGTGTCAGCAGCCTCATGGCCAGGTTGGAGACCATCCAAGGTCTGGGGAGGGCGTCGTGAAGGTTTGCGGCGGTGTGGTCGCGTTGTCTGTCGCAATTGGCATGGCGCTCCTCGCGGCCCCCGGAGTGCGGGCGGAGCCAAGCCTGACCGCGCGGATCCAGGCAGCCCTGGAGACATGGGTGGCGGAACGCGCGGGGCCGGAAAAGGTCACCGGAGTTGCCGCCTACATCAGCTTCGGCGACCCTGGCCCGGCGATCGAGGCGTTCGCCGGCAAAGTTGGCGCCGATCCGCGGGATCCCCCGGTGCGCCAGAGCACGCTGTTCCAGATGGGCAGCACGTCGAAGTCTTTTGCCGTCGCCGTCATCCTGAAACTGGAGGCTGCCGGCGCACTGTCCCTCGACGACACGATCGGCAAATGGCTCCCGCAATACCCGGCGTGGAAGGACGTGGGCCTCCGGCGCCTGCTCAACATGACGAGCGGTATACCGACCTACTCCGAGACCGAACCCCTGTCGCGTGTCTGGGTCAGCGAACCGAGCCGCGAGTTGACGCCGGCGGAATTGGTGCAGGCCGCCTATCCAACCGGCACGAACGACCTGCCGCGGAACAGCGGGTATTTCTACAGCAACACCAACTACATCCTCGCCAGCATGATTGCCGCGAAGGCCGCTGGTTGGTCCTACCGCGATCTCGTGCATGAGATGGTGATCGATGCGTTCGAGCTGGACAGCACGTTCTACGAGAACGGAGCCTACCCCGCGGCCGTCATGGGGCGCCTGGCGCGCGGCTACTTCAACAACCCTGACTGCGCGGGCTATCAGCCGAACTGCAAGGTGTCCTGGAACGCGCCGCTGATGGGCCGCGACGTCCATGACACGAGCCTCTCATGGGCGCAGGCGGCGGGAGGCGCGATCGCCAGCGCACGCGACGTTGATCGCTGGATGCGCGCCGTGTTCGAGGGACGTGTGGTTCCCCCAAGGCAACAGGCAGAATGGATGGCCCTGGTGTCACAGAACACTGGCGAGCCGATCGCGGACGTGTCGACCGACGATCCACGCGGATATTCACTCGGCCTGGCCAAGGGAATTTTCGGACCGCTTGGGGCGCTATGGTTCTACAAGGGCATGAGCTTGGGCTATCGGACACTGTACGCCTGGTTTGAAAAGGAGAACTTGATGATCACGCTCCAGACTAACTCGCAGCCCGCGCAAGAGGCTGAAGGCGCGGACCAGCTCAATGTACTCCTGCAGAGGATCCATCAGATCGCGGAGAGCCAAGCGAAGTAGGAAACCTGCAGTTTCTGAAGATGCCGGCTTGGGTCCGCACTCACACGCGGCTTTTGCCGTCGTCCCGAAAACCACGGTTCGCTGCGCACGCGATGGGCAATTGTGGTTGATGACCCCCGAAAGGGGGGTGAACAGGGGTATGGGTCATGGCGATGAAGCGTCGAGATTTCATCGAAGCCGGCATCAGCGGGGTGGCGGCGCTCACCGTGGCGCAAGGGGTGTCTCGCGCGCAAAGCACCCCCGCCAACCTCCCGGCGGCCAGAGGGATCGTCGTAGTCGGTGTGGACGGTTCCGATCTCACCCCCCAATACCTCGACGATTATCTGCGTGCCGGCGCCACCGTGTGGCAGTACTCCGGGAATACCATGACTTTTCATCGCTTTGATGAGATCGATAGTTTTGTGGCCGCTAACTCATCGGGGGTCATTCTGGCCAAGTCCTACAACGATATCCTGGCCGCTAAACAGGCGGGCAAGGTTGCCATCGTCGCCGGCGCTCAAGATTTGTACCCGCTTGAGCCAGGGTGGGAAGGCAATCTCGACAACCCTCCCAACGATTGGTCCGTCAACCCGCCACAAACGCAGCTTTCCAATTATTACGAAAGGGGGCTCCGGATTGCCAACCTCGCCTATAATTTCTCCAATTTTTTTGGCGGCGGCTGCCTTGACCCGACGACGCCTCTGTCGGTGGGGGGACGGTACATCGTCGGCCAGATGCAGGAAATCGGTATTCTGGTCGATTGCAGCCATTCGAGCGAGCGGACCAGCCTCGATATTGTCAAGATGGCAACCCGGCCGGTTGTCGTTTCGCATTCGAACCCCGCCGCGCTAGACGATAATCCGCGTAACGTCAGCGACCGCCTGATCGAGGGTGTTGCCAAAACCGGCGGCCTCATCGGCCTGAACGCGTTGAATGCTTTTTTACTTTGGAGCCGAGCGGACGCCCCCCATGCGGATACCGGGCCCTTTCCCCCTCTGGCGAGCCTTTCGCAATATGTCGATATGATCGATTACGTCGTTCGCCTCGTGGGAATCGACTACGTCGGCCTTGGTCCTGACTGGACTATCGGCGACCCCCCCGACCCCAGCAACGCTGCATCACCTGACCCTGCCAAATCATTCGTGTATCCTCCCGGTATGAACTACAATCAGCCCAACGGACTCCAGTACGTCCAGAATTTCAGCCAAGTGTCTGACCTCCCATTCCTCCACTCGGAATTGATGCGTCGCGGCTACTCTTACGTCGACATAGCGAAAATCTTGGGCGGCAACTGGATGCGCGTGTTCAGCCAAGCCTGGAACTCTTGAATTTAACATGAAGGCGTAAGCGGCCGGTCATCGCGAACGGACGAGAAACTCCAATCTCCTGCGTCTGGCCCGTGCTGACTTAGCGTCTAGTGTTTTTCGCCGCTGCATCCGGGCCAGACAACAGTCGTATAAGCAGCCATTCTGGCAAGCGCGCGGAAGTCACCGCCAAGCCCCGCGCAACTCACCGGGGCCGGCGCACGGGCCGAGGCGCCGCGGCTTCACCGCCAGGATCGGAAGGCCGCGGCCCCCACCCCACGATGGCGCGCACGCACCGCCGCGCGTGCGCG
>DATFDN010000046.1:0-13670 GCA_035252035.1 Acetobacteraceae bacterium
GCCGCGAGGTCGGAGCCGATCGCCTGCGGGTCGTTGATGGCGAACACGCCCTTGAGATCCGGGAAGCGCGTCAGGTAGCCCTGCATGGCCTCCAGCCCACCGTCGCGGGAGCCTTTGCCGTTTTGGTCGGACGACAGGATCTTGATGCCGGGATACTTGCCCAGCACCTCCTTGCAGCCGTTCACCCGGTCGATGACGGCCGAGACCTGCGGGCCATTCTCGATCACGACATTCCCCTTGTCGCCGATCTTGTCGGCCAGGTACTGGCAGGCGATCTGGCCGGCCTGAGTGTTGTTGGTCTGCACCGTGGCATCGGCCCCCGCCGCGGCGACATCCACGGCCACGACCACGATTCCCGCCGCCTGCGCCCGCTTCACCGCCGGCGCGATGGCCTTGGGATCAGCGGCGTTGAGCAGGATGATGTTGGCGCCGGAGGCAATGAAGTTGTCGATCTGCGTCGATTGCTTGTTCAGGTCGTAGTCAGCCGACACCGCCACCACCTTCGCCTGTGGCGCGAGCTGATGCACCTCGTCCGTCGCGCCTTTGACAAGCGCGACGAAGAACGGGTTGCCGAGCGAGCCGACGGTGATCCCCACCAGCTTCAGATCCTTCGCCGACGCGCCGACGGTCATCAAGACGAAAGCGGCACCCGCCAGAAACAGCTTCTTGAACATTCCCTTGCGTCTCCTTCCCAGCCTCACGTCCGCACGTTCCCTTGTAGCCGCAGGCGATCCAAGGCAACCGCGCCGATTATCACGAAGCCCTTGATGATGAACTGCCATATGTCCGAGACGCCGAGCAGGATCAAGCCATTGGTCAGCACCGCAATGATCAGCGCGCCGATCAGCGTGCCCCAGATCGAGCCGATGCCGCCGATGAAGCTCGTCCCGCCCAGGATCACGGCGGCGATCGCGTCCAGCTCGTACGCCTGCCCGAGCTGCAAGCCATTCGCCGCGAACAGCCGGGCCGCCGACAGCACCCCGCCGAGCCCGGCGAGCAGGCCCGACATCGCGTAGACGAACAACAGGATCACCCACACCTTGATTCCCGACAGGCGCGCGGCGGCGGCGTTGCCCCCCACGGCGTAGATCCACACGCCGAGCACCGTGCGCCGGAGCAAGAACCAGCACGCGACGATGACGACGAAGGCGATCACCGCGAGCACGGGCAGGGCGACTCCCGGAGCGAGCTGGATGCTGCTGTTGCCAAGGCCGGCGAACGGAAGGTCGGGATTGAAGATCGTCGTGTCGCCCCCCATCAGCCGCGCGAAGCCCCGCACCGCCGTGAGCGAGCCCAGCGTCACGATGAAGGGCGGCAGGTTGAGCAGCGCGATCAGGGCGCCGTTCAGCACCCCGAAGACGAGCCCGGCGACAAGGCCCGCGGGTACGCCCAGCATCCCCCATCCCGGTATCAGCGAGGCAATCAGCGCCACCATCGCCGAGGCGGCCAGGATCGAGCCAACGGATAGGTCGATGCCGCCGGTCAGGATCACCAGGGTCATGCCCGAGCCCAGCACCGTGTTGATCGAGGCCTGCTCCGCCACGATCGCGATGTTCTGACCGGTGAAGAAGCGTTCCCCGCTCAGGAAATGGAAGCCGATGGCAAGGAGCACGAGCACCGGCAGCATACCGAGCGCCTGGAGCAGGCTCCTGATCTGGACCTGGCGTGCCGAAAGGCCAACGCCGCCCGGCGGTGCCGGCCGGGCTATCGCGGCCTGATCCCGTTCCGTATCCGCCATGTTCGCCTCCCCCTCAGGCGACGAGCCCGGCCGCGTAGGACATGATGTTCTCCTGGGTGATCGGCTTCTCGCCAGGCCCGCCGACCTGGCCCGCGAGATGGCCTTCCCGCATCACCAGCACGCGGTCGCAAATGCCGATGATCTCGGGAAGCTCGCTCGAGATGACGATGATGCCGATCCCCCTTTCGGCCAGCTCATCAATGATGCGGTAGATCTCCGACTTGGCGCCGATATCGACGCCGCGGGTCGGCTCGTCCAGGATCAGCACCTTGGGGCCGGTCTCAAGCCAGCGCGAGAGCAGCACCTTCTGCTGGTTGCCGCCCGAAAGGCTGCCGACGGTGACTTGCGGACTTGCGGCGCGAATACGCAGTGCCTGGAACGCCTGGGCAGCGCGCTCCCGCGCGGCGGCGAGGTTCAGGACGCCGCCTCGCCGGGAGTCGCGCTGGATCACGCCGAGATTGATGTTCGTGGCGCAGGAGAGATCGAGGAAGAGCCCGAGCCCCTTGCGGTCCTCGGTCAGGTAGGCGATGCCGGCCGCCAGAGCCTCCTCGGGCGCGCTGATCGCCAGCTCCCTGCCCTCCAGCCTGACCACGCCCCCGGCTTTCGGGTCCGCCCCATAGATAAGGCGGGCGAGCTCCGTGCGCCCGGAGCCGACCAGGCCGGCGATGCCCAGCACCTCGCCCCGATACAGCTCGAAGCTGCACGGCCGCACACGCCTGCCGCCATCGGTCATGTCCCTCACTTCGAGCAGAATGTCGGTGTGCCGATTCCCCGCGGCGTGCTTCTCCTTGGTGTAGAAGCTCGACAGGTCGCGGCCGACCATCATCTTCACCAAGGCCTCGGCGCTGAGCGCGTCGCGCGTGAGCGTGCCGACATAGCTGCCGTCCCGCAACACGGAGACGCGGTCGGCAAGCTCGTAGATTTCGGCCATGCGGTGGCTGATGTAGATCAGGGCGATTCCCTCCTCGCGCAACTGGCGCACAAGGGCGAACAGCCGCTCGGTCTCGCGCGACGACAGCGCGGTGGTTGGCTCGTCGAGGACAACGATGCGCGCCTTCGTATGGAGCGCGCGCGCGATCTCGACCAATTGCTGTTCGGCGATCGAGAGCTGTCCCACCGTGGTTTCGGGGCGGAACGGAGCGCCGAGCCGTTCGAGCACGGGCCTGCACCCGTCATACATCGCCTTGCGGTCGATGCGCCCGCCCTTGGACGGCTCATCGCCCAGGTAAATGTTTTCGGCGACGCTGAGGTTCGGCGCCAGCGCCAGTTCCTGGTAGATGATCGCGATGCCGTGCCGCCGGGCTGCGATCGGGTCGGAGATCGCGACCGGCTTGCCGCCGATCAGGATCTCTCCGCCCGGATCGGCGTGATAGGCGCCGGAGAGGATCTTCATCAGCGTCGATTTGCCCGCGCCATTCTCGCCCATCAGCGCTAGCACCTCCCCCGCCCAAGCCTGGAGCTGGACGTTGCTCAGCGCCCTGACACCGGGAAAGGTCTTGGAAATGTTTCGCATTTCCAGCACGGGACCGCCATCAGAGCCGTGAGCCGCCGCTTGCGTCATGGACTTCCTCCGGGTCGGGAGGAAAGCCGAACCTTAGTTGCGTGGCAACCGTGCGGCCTGCGGTGCGTCAGGGTTCTGGGCACGGTGGCGCAACAAGTGGTCGGCGAGCACGCAGGCCAGCATCGCCTCGCCCACGGGAACCGCGCGGATGCCCACGCATGGATCGTGCCGCCCCTTGGTGATGATCTCCGTCTCCCCGCCCGCGCGATCGACCGTCCGGCGCGGGGTCAGGATGGAACTGGTCGGCTTGACCGCGAAGCGGGCGACGATCGGCTGGCCGGTTGAGATCCCGCCCAGCACGCCGCCCGCGTGATTGGACTGGAATTGCACCGCGCCGTCTTGCATCCGCATCTCGTCGGCGTTCTCCTCGCCGCGCAGCGCGGCGGCGGCGAAGCCGTCGCCGATCTCCACGCCCTTCACCGCGTTGATCGACATGAGCGCAGCCGCGATATCGGCATCCAGCTTGCCGTAGATCGGCGCCCCCAGTCCCGGCGGCACGCCATCGGCGCACACCTCGATCACCGCGCCAAGCGATGATCCCTGCTTGCGCACCTCGGAAAGCAGCGCCTCCCATTCCTCGACGGCGAGCGGATCGGGGCAAAAGAATGGGTTGCGCTCCACCGCATCCCAGTCCCAGCGCGCGCGGTCGATCCGATGCGGTCCAATCTGCACCAGCGCGCCACGGATTCGGATGCCGTCCAGCACCTTCCGGGCCACCCCCCCAGCGGCGACCCGCATCGCCGTCTCGCGTGCCGAGCTGCGCCCGCCGCCACGATAGTCGCGAATGCCGTATTTCAGCTCGTAGGCGAGATCGGCGTGGCCCGGACGGAACCGCTCGGCGATGTCGCCATAATCACGCGACCGCTGATCGACGTTTTCGATCACCATGGCGATCGGCGTGCCGGTGGTCTGGCCCTCGAACACGCCGGACAGGATGCGGACCTGGTCGGGCTCTTGGCGCTGCGTTGTGAACCGCGACTGCCCAGGCCGGCGCCGGTCAAGCCAAGGCTGGATATCCACCTCCGACAGCGGGATGCGGGGCGGACAGCCATCGACGACGCAGCCGATCGCCGGCCCGTGGCTCTCGCCCCAGGTGGTCACACGGAACAGATGGCCGAAGCTGTTGTGGCTCACGCCCTTATTCCACGATGGCGATATCCGGCGCCGCCGGGTTCTTCATGCCGATAAGGTGATACCCGCAATCGACATGATGCACCTCGCCGGTCACGCCGGAGGCGAGGTCGGATAGCAGGTAAGCCGCCGCTCCGCCCACGTCGGCGATGGTGACATTGCGCTGCATCGGGCTGTTCAGCTCGTTCCAGCGCAGGATGTAGCGGAAATCGCCGATCCCGGATGCCGCCAAGGTTTTGATCGGCCCGGCGCTGATCGCGTTCACGCGAATCCCGTCACCCCCCAGGTCGGCGGCCAGGTAGCGCACGGAGGCCTCCAGCGCCGCTTTGGCGATGCCCATGACGTTATAATGCGGGGTCCATCGCTCCGCGCCCAAATAGGTCAGGGTAAGCAGGCTGCCGCCCGGCCCCATCATCGGCACCGCGCGCTGACAGACGGCGGTGAAGGAGTAGCACGAGATGTCGAGCGCCTGGAGGAAGGCCGCGCGGGGCGTATCCAAGTAACGCCCGCGCAGGTAAGCCTTGTCGGCATAGCCGATGGCGTGGACGAGGAAATCCAGCCTGTCCCATTTCTCCCGCAGGGCCGCGAAGGCGGCGTCGATGCTCGCGTCCTCCGCGACATCGCAGCCGACCACGAGCGAGGAACCGAGCGAGGCCGCGAGTGGACGTACCCGCCGTTCCAGCGCCTCGCCTTGGAACGTAAATGCGAGTTCCGCGCCCTGGGCGGCACATGCGGCGGCGATGCCCCAGGCCAGCGATCGATCATTCGCCACGCCCATGATCAGCCCGCGCCTGCCCTGCATCAGCGTCCCTGTCCGCGGTTCCGCCGCCATGCGCGTCCTCGGGTTGTATTGTCCGCCCTGGTGGTGGCACAGCGACGCGCGGGCGAGCAAGAGGCGCCCCCGGTCCAGGAGCCCGCATGAGCGAGAATGTCCCAGCCAATCCCGACCCATTCGCGTGGTTCGCACGCTGGATGGAGGAAGCCGCGCGGTCAGAACCCAATGATCCCAACGCCATGACGCTGGCCACCGCCACCCCGGACGGACGACCTTCGGCCCGGATCGTGTTGCTGAAGGGCTACGACGAGCGGGGCTTCGTCTTCTATACGAACGTGGAAAGCCGCAAGGGCGCGGAGCTGGCGGCCAACCCGCGCGCCGCTCTGTTGTTCCATTGGAAAAGCTTGGGCCGGCAAGTCCGGATCGAAGGCGCGGCCGAGCCTGTCTCGGCGGCGGAAGCCGACGCGTATTTCGCGACCCGCCCACGCATTTCCCGCCTTGGCGCCTGGGCCTCTGACCAATCCCGTTCGCTCGCCAGCCGCCCCGAATTGGAGAGGCGCTTGGCCGAGCAGGAGGCACGCTTTCCCGCCGAACTAATCCCCCGCCCGCCGCACTGGTCGGGCTATCGCCTCGTTCCCGAGCGGTTCGAATTCTGGCAGGATATGCCATACCGCCTGCACGATCGCACGGCGATCAGCCGCGATCCGGCTGGTGGCTGGATCGGGGGCAAGTTGTTTCCTTAAACCGTCCTTCGAACGGCCACTGTCCGATAGCGAGGCTGGCGTGCTATGGTTGCAGGGCAGACCCGCGAAAAGGACAGGGCCATGGCCATCCGCAAGCTGCTTCTGCCGCTAACAGGCACCGCCGCAGGGGAAGCGGCGCTGCTCACCTCGCTCACCATCGCGCGGCTATGGGACGCCCACGTGCTCGCCCTGCATGTCCGGGTGGACAGCCGCGACGTGGCTCCCCTGGCCGGCGAGGGCCTGTCCGGTGCGATGATCGAAGAGATGATGGCGGCCACCGAGAAGGAGAGCGGGAACCGGGCGCAAGCGGTGCGGCTGATGTTCGATCGCTTCGTCGCGGCGAACGCCGTTGCCCTGAGCGAACCCCATGCGCGCAGCGGCCCAACCGCCAGCTTCGCCGCTGTCACCGGACGGGAGGAGGATATCGTCGCGCAACAGGCCCGCCTGGCCGATCTCACCATCGTGCCGCATCCCGAGGCTGGAGAGGATGTCTCCTCGTCCGATGCGCTCCATGCAGTGCTCTTCGATTCGGGGCGCCCGGTCCTGATCTCCCCGCAAGTTCCACTGCCCACCCTTGGGACGCGGATTTGCATTGGCTGGAACGGCACCGCCGAATCCGCCTCGGCGGTGAGCGCCGCCCTGCCCTGGTTGCAACGGGCCGAGGCGGTCCGCATCCTATCGGCCGAGGGCTACCAGCGTCGCGGTCCCGCGGCGCCCGAGTTGGCGGCGTATCTCTCCTTGCATGGGATCGAGGCCGAAGTGGAGGTGTTCCGCTGCCGCTCAGGAAGCGCGGGCGCCGGGCTGCTCGCGGCGGCGCGAGACTTCGGCTGTGACCTGCTGGCGATGGGTGCCTATTCGCATTCGCGCCTGCGCCAGCTCATCCTGGGCGGCGTCACGCGCCATGTGCTGGAGAACGCCGACCTGCCGGTGATGATGAATCGCTGAGACCGGAATGCCCTCATGGCCGCTCGGCCAGCGGGCGTTGACGATCCCGCCGTTGCGGAGGCGCTGCGCGCCTACGTGAAGCTGCTCCGCGCCGCCAAGGCGGTCGTCGCGCGCGTCGAGCCCCGCCTGGCGGAGAGCGGCTTCACCGTGACCCAGCTTGGCGTCCTGGAGGCGCTGCTGCATCTCGGCCCGCTCAGCCAGCGGGAACTGGGGCGCAAGGTGTTGACGAGCGCCGGCAACATGACGGACGTGATCGACAAGCTGCAACGGCGCGGCCTGGTCGTGCGCAGCCGCAAGCCGGGAGACCGCCGCACCGTGCGGGTGGCGCTGACGGTGGAGGGACAGGCGACGATCGAGGCGCTGTTCCCATATCACGCCCGCGATGTGGCGGCGGCGATGGGCGGGCTTGCGCCGGAGGAGCTGGCCCAGCTTGGCGCCCTGCTTCGCAGGCTCGGGCTGGCCGCGGCGACTCCGTTCGCGGAAGAGGCCGGGGCTTGACCATCGCGAGCGCCGGCCCCCTGTAGGAAGCGAAGCGATGACCAGGGAAGCCCGCCGATGAGTCACCTCGACCTCTTACAGGATCTGCTCGGCCGCGCGCGCGCCGCCGGTGCTGACGCGGCCGACGCCGTGCTGGTGGCGGGCCGGCATCTCTCGGTGCAGCGCCGGCTCGGCAAGACCGAGCATGTGGAGCGGTCGGAAGGACAAGATCTCGGCCTGCGGGTGTTCGTCGGCGCCAAGGCGGCGATCGTTTCCTCGACCGCCATCGACCCGTCCGGCTTCGCGATGCTGGCCGAGCGCGCCGTCGCCATGGCCCGCGTCGTGCCGGACGACCCTTACGCGGGCCTTGCCGAGACTGCCGCGACCGGAGCGGCGCCCGACCCTGGCCCGCTCGATCTGCTCGACACCGAGGAGCTGGATGTGGAGCACCTGACCGCGCGCGCCGCCGCCGCCGAGGAGGCGGCGTTGGCGGTGCCGGGCGTGACGAATTCCGAGGGCGCCTCCGCGGGCTACGGGCGAACCGAGGTTGCCCTGGTCACGTCGGCCGGCTTCGCCGGGACCATCGCGCGGACGAGCTATTCGATCTCCGCGACCGCGCTGGCGGGCACGGGCACGGCGATGCAGCGCGACTACGACTACCACGGCACCGTGCATTTGGCGGACCTCGACGCGCCGGGGCCGATCGGCCGCAGCGCGGGCGAGCGCGCGGTCGCGCGGCTCAACCCGACGCGGCCCAAGACCGCGCGCCTGCCCGTCGTCTACGACCCGCGCGTGGCCGGCAGCCTGCTCGGCCACCTCGCTGGCGCCATCAACGGCGCCTCCATCGCGCGCGGCACGTCGTTTCTCAAGGACCGGCTCGGCCAGTATGTCTTCGCGCCGGGCATCGCGGTGCATGACGATCCGTTGCGGCGCCGTGGGTTGCGGTCCAAGGCTTGGGATGGCGAAGGCACACCCACGCAAGCGCGGTTGCTGATCGATGATGGTGTCCTGACGACCTGGCTGCTGGACAGCCGCTCGGCCCGTCAGCTCGGGCTTCGCTCCACCGGCCACGCCGCGCGGGGCACTGGCGGCCCACCCGCGCCGTCCGCCAGCAATCTCTATCTTGCACCGGGGACGCTTTCGCCAGCCGAGTTGATGGCCGACATCAAGCTGGGTCTCTACGTCACGGAGCTGATCGGCATGGGGGTGAATGGGATCACGGGCGACTACAGCCGCGGCGCCGCTGGCTTCATGATCCGCGACGGGGCGATTGCCGAGCCGGTCGCGGAGATCACCATTGCCGGTACATTGCAAGAGATGTTCGCCCATCTCACGCCCGCCAACGACCTCGTGTTCCGGCGTGGGACGGACGCCCCTACCGTGCGGATCGACGAGCTGACCATGGCCGGCGCCTGATTCCTCCCCTGGCCTTGGCGGCAGGGACGCACCATATTCCCCGCGTAATCACGGATGAGCGACTACGATGCGCCGTTCCTCTACGCTATTGGCTGTCGTCGCGGCTCTCGGTCTGGTGTTGCAGCCAGGTCTTGCGCTCGCGCGTGCGGGCAATGGTGGGTCCATGGGAAGCCGGGGCAGCTTCACTTTTTCGCCCCCGCCCGTGACCCGCACCGCGCCCTCCGCCGCGGCGCCGATTGAGCGCAGCTTCACCCCGCGCCCGGCCGCGCCCAGCTTCGGCACGCAAGCGGCACCGGGCTACGCAGCGCCGTACCGGTCCGGGTTCGGCTCCGCCTTCCTGGGCGGCCTCCTTGGCGTCGGGCTGGGCAGCCTGCTGTTCGGCCATGGCTTCGGGGGCGGGTTCGGATTTCTGTGGCTCCTCGTGGAACTCGCCATCCTGTTCCTGATCGCCCGCTTCGTCTGGCGGCTGCTGAGCGGCAATCGCCCGCGCCCTGCCTTCGCGGGCGCGGCGAACCTGTTCTCGCGGATGCCAGGGGCGGCGTCCGGTCCGCGCCCGATGGGCTTCGGCCGCGCGGCATCCCCGCCGGTCGCGATCGGACCAGCGGACTATCAGGCCTTCGAGCAGACCTTGATCGCCGTACAGGACGCCTGGAGCCGCGGCGACATGAATGCGCTGAGCCGCCTCGCCACGCCGGAGATGGTCAGCTACTTCTCCGAACAGCTCGCGGACTACGCGAGCCGGGGGGAGCGCAACATCGTCGCTGACGTCCGGCTGCTCTCGGGCGATCTCGCGCAAGCCTGGGCCGAGCAGGGGCGTGAGTACGCGACCGTGGCGATGCGCTTCTCGATGATCGACGTGACCCGCGACGCCACCGGGCGCGTTGTGGACGGCAGCCCGAGCGAGCACGTGACCGCCACCGAGATCTGGACCTTCGTGCGGGCGCGCGGCGGGCGGTGGATCTTGTCCGCGATCCAGCAGGCGCGGTGATCCAAGGCCGGTGCTTCACCGGGCGAACGGGGCGCCGGTCCAGACGTTGACGCATGGCCTATGAGGCCCGTGCCGGGTCTATCCTGGGTTCGCGGGAGGAAGCCATGACGGACGCGATGCCTTTTCCGACGAATGCCTGGTACGCCGCCGCTTGGGGGCACGAGATCAAGCGTGAGCTGGCGGCTCGGACCATCTGCGCAAGGGACGTGGTGCTCTACCGCCGCGCCGACGGCCGTATCGCCGCGCTGGAGGATGCGTGCTGGCACCGGCTGCTGCCGCTCTCGCTCGGCTGGCTGGACGGCGATCAGGTGGTCTGCGGCTACCATGGCCTAGTGTTCAATTCGGCCGGCCGCTGCACCCACATGCCGGCGCAAAAGACCATTAACCCCTCCGCTCGCGTGCGGGCCTTCCCGGTCATCGAGAAACATAGGCTCGTCTGGATCTGGCCCGGCGATCCGGCCTTGGCGGACCCGGCCAAGGTTCCCGATTTCCACTGGAACGACGGCACGGACTGGGTTGGGGAGGGCGGAACCTATTACAGCCTGAAATGCGACTATCGCCTCGTCATCGACAACCTCATGGACCTTACGCACGAGACCTATGTCCATGCCGGCAGCATCGGGCATGAGGCGATCACGGACAGCCCGTTCGATGTCACGCACACGGACAAGACGGCGACAATGGCGCGCTGGATGCTGGACATCGAGCCGCCGCCTTTCTGGGCGAAGCAGCTCGGCAAGCCCGGCCGCGTGGACCGCTGGCAGATCATCCGCTTCGAGGCGCCCTCGGTGGTGGTGGGCGATGTCGGGGTGGCCCCCGTCGGAACCGGCGCCCGCGAGGGCGACCGCTCCCGAGGCGTGAACGGGTGCTTCCTCGCCGCGATCACGCCGGAGACCGAGAAGACCTGCCATTACTTCTGGAACTTTGTCCGCACCTTCCGCACCTCGGATGAACGGCTGACCAGGGACATCCAGCTCGCCCACGTCAATGACGGCAAGGGGCTGTACGACCAGGATAAAACGGTCCTGGAGGCCCAGCAGCGGGCGATCGACAAGCATCCAAGGACGCCGTTCTACAACCTGAACATCGACGCGGGCGCCTTGTGGGCTCGCCGGTTGATCGACCGCATGGCGGCAAGCGAGGCGCGGCAAGCAACCCATCCGCCCAGCGCGGCAGCCGGGTAACTAGAGCGATGGCTGACCCGACCGACTGGCGGGACGCCCGGCTGCGCTCGGTTCGCGATCTTGCTCCCGATATCCGTCTGTTCGAGATCGAGCCTTCGGAGGCGTTCGTACCCCCGACGCCGGGCAGCCACATCGACGTGGTGGTGCAGATCGGCGAGCGGCCGGACGTGCGTTCCTATTCCATCGTCGGCCCTTGCGGCGATGGTCTATACCGCATTGCCGTCAAGCTGCTCGGCGACACGCGCGGGGGCGCATCCTATTTGTGGCGCTTGGCTCCGGGTGCCCGGATGACGATTTCAACGCCGCGCAACCACTTCGAACTCAGCCCTGGCCGTCCGGAGTATCTCCTGATCGCGGGCGGCATCGGCATTACGCCAATCTTCACGATGGCCTTGTTCCTGGCCCAGGCCGGAGCGAAATTCCGCCTGCTCTACGCCTGCCGGCGGCGGCGGGATCTGGCGCTGGCCGATGACCTGCGCGAGCGGATCGGCAGCCGCCTCGAACTGTTCGTTGGTGAGGAAGGCGCGCGGCTCGACCTCGCGGCCGAAATCGCCCGCCTCGGCCCAGGCGGGGAGCTTTACCTATGCGGTCCCATCCGGATGTTGGAGGCCGCGAAACGCCACTGGCAACGGAGCGGCCGGCCTATCGACCAGCTCCGGTTCGAGACTTTCGGCAACAGCGGCCATCTCGCCTCCGAGCCATTCACGGTGAAGATCCCCCGGCTCGGCAGGGAAATCGATGTGCCCTTGAACCAGACCATTCTGGAGGCGCTGGAGGCCGCGGGGATCGAAATGATCTACGATTGCCGGCGCGGCGAATGCGGCCTCTGCGCCTTGGACATCCTGGATGTGCAAGGTGTCGTTGACCACCGGGACGTCTTCTTCAGCGACGAGGAAAAAGCGTCGAACCGGAAACTCTGCACCTGTGTCTCGCGGGTGGCGGGAGGCAGCATCACGCTCGACACGGCCGATCGGCCAGGTTGATGTATACCGGTTCGCACAAATGCTTGCGATGAGGTTCGACTCCCCCTCCGCCCCTGGGGGCGGAGGGGGAGAAGATTCTATCGGCGTGCTTCGTCGTTCGCGTGCCGTGCGTCGTCCAGCACGAGGCGCGAGGGATGGCAGACGAGCTGCGTGCCCTCGGCGTCGCACGTGGCCTGGTAGCCATGCGAATAGAGC
Organism: Acetobacteraceae bacterium; assembly: GCA_035252035.1. GTDB lineage: Bacteria > Pseudomonadota > Alphaproteobacteria > Acetobacterales > Acetobacteraceae > DATFDN01. The sequence goes on from DATFDN010000046.1 coordinate 12,137, forward strand.
GGCTCGCCCACCCATTCATAGCCGACGTGCGGCTCCGTGGGAGGCGTGAAGGCGACGAAGTTCGCCGCGTCGTCGATGCTGCCCGATCCGGCGTAGCGCGCGACAGTCGGGTACGGGAACACCGGCCGCGTGCGCGTGACGGTGCCGTTGCTGTCCATCTTGGAAGCGATGATTTCCCCAGGCGCGGTGTCGCTCTCTACCCAGGCCATCACCGGCGTCAGGATGTCGAACGTGTCCGGTCCCAGCCCGCCGCCGCAGTGGGCGACTCCAGGGAAGAGATAGAGCCGGGCGAAGCGCTCGACGGCCTTGGGGCCCATAAACTCCCGCATGGCGTGATAGTACTCCAGTGTCGATTGCGGCGTGATGTGCTGGTCGGCCCACCCGTGCCAAAGCAGCAGCTTGCCCCCACGCGCCGCGAAGCGGGTCAGGTCGGGGTCCGTTGCCGAAAGATAGATCGAGGTCTGCACCGTTCTCCAGAAGGAGGGCACGGTGAATTGGAGATCCGATAGCTGGTAGCTGGGGTCCGCGACGTTGAAGTAGGCGAGATACCGGAGGAACGACAAGGCGATCAGCTCGCTGAACGTCACCTGGCCCTGCGCGGCCGGCACGAACAGCGTCCAGTCGAGTTCGGAGCCCCACTCATGCGCGATCGGCTGCTCCAAGTGGTGTCCCTCCCCGTCGGTCGGGCCGTCGTGCAGGCGCTGGACGACACCGGCCTCGGCCGCCGTGAGACACGTGCTCCCATCCTGGCCCGGTGCGCAGACGAGGCTGTACGGGTCGAAATGACAGCGCCTAGGGTCGTCGATCAGCCCGTCCACCACGCCGTCCAATCCGTCGCACGCGGCGAGCACCGCCGCGTGGATCAGGGGGAGCTTGCCGGCCAGCAGGATGTAGTTGCCGTTCGCGTCCTTGTTGGCGAGCACGTTCCAGGCGTGGTGGAAGGTGTTCTGCACGACCAAGTCGTTCGCAGGCGCCCCGGCGACGATGCCGTCGAAGTCGTCGGGATAGCGCTGCGCCTCCATGAGCGCCTCGCGCCCGCCATCGGAGCAGCCGTCGAAATAGGAGTAGACAGGTTGCTGGCCGTAGAACCTGGCGATGATCGCCTTGGCGACTTGCGCCGTGACATGCATGGCGCGATAGGCAAAGTCGATCTGCGCCTGCGGGTTGTCGGCGGCCCACGAGCCGTCGTTCTGGTCCTCGTGCCCCATGTCGGTGGTGGCGCTGGCGATCGTGCCGTCCGCGACCGGCGGGCAGGTCGCCGCTTCGGTATAGTTGATGGCGACTTGCCCGCAGAGGCCGCCACAGCCGGTCTGGAGGTAGCGCTGGGTCCAGCCCTGGGTCGGCAGCCGAAGCTCGAACATGTCCGCCGGCGCGATGGTGCCCCGCACGTCGCAGTACGGGGCCGGCGCCCCAGTGGCCACGACGGTCGCCGACTGGATCGTGACCGGGGCGTCGGTCACGCCGGTCAGGTCGAGAGTGGCGACCACGGCGCAGTTCATGACGGGCGCGACGGTGGGCAGGTTCGCGAGGCCTT
>DATFDN010000047.1:0-7072 GCA_035252035.1 Acetobacteraceae bacterium
CCGCGATCACGAACAGGAATGTCGCCGACACGCTGGTCGAGATCACTCCGCCGGCATTCCTGAGGGCCTCGAAGCGGCCTTGGAGCGCCGCCGACGTAGCAGCGATGGCCGCGGCCACGAGCACGACCACGGCCGAGTGCCCGACCGCGAACCAGAGGCCGACGCTGACCGGGCGCTGGTCCTGCTGCATCAGCTTGCGCGTGACGTTGTCGATGGCGGCGATGTGGTCCGGGTCAACCGCATGGCGCAGGCCAAAGCCGTAGGCGATCAGCGCGGTGCCGAGCAGCAGCGGCTGGTGGCGGAACACCGCGAACGCCCATGCCCAGGCGGCGGCGTTCCCCGCCGCCAGGAAGGCGTAGATGGCGACGGTGCGCCGGCGCAGCTCGGACGAGCCCGTGCCGAACAGACGATGAGATAGGTTAGAGCGATTTCGGAACATATTGAGGCACCCGCATTCCGCTTGCGCCAATTCACCTCTCCCGCTCGCGGGAGCGGTGTAAAGCGGGGCGCAAGCGAAATTCGAATTCTCCGATGTGATTCGACAGCGCTTTACCGCGCCAAGCCGCCCCGCAACATGGCCCCGATCTTGCCGGTCAGCGTGTCCAGCGCGAATGGCTTGCCGATCACCTGCATCCCCGGCGCGAGCTGGCCCTCCAAGACATGCCCAGCATAGCCGGTGATGAACAAGACCGGCAGGCCCGGCCTGCGCTCGCGCGCGGCGTCGGCGAGCTGGCGCCCGTTCAGGCCGGGCAGGCCGACATCCGTTACCAAAAGATCCAGGGGCGACTCGGAGAGCAGCAGGCGCAAGCCGGCAGGCCCATCCACCGCCTCCAGCACCCGGTGCCCCTGCTCGCGCAACACCTCCGCGACCAGCGCGCGGACGGGAGCTTCGTCCTCGACGACCAGCACAGTCCGGCCGCCTCCGGCGCATTCCTCCGCCGGCCGGGGTGGGGCGGCACCAAGCGGGTTCGCGTCCACTTCGCGGCGGGGCAGGTAGAGCCGGATCGTCGTGCCGTGGCCCGGCGCGCTCTCAAGTCGAACGAATCCCTCCGACTGATGCACGAACCCATAGAGCTGGGAAAGGCCCAGCCCAGTTCCCTGCCCGAGTGGCTTGGTGGTGAAGAATGGTTCGAACGCGCGCGCCGCGACCTCCGGGGACATCCCCTCACCGGTGTCGCTCACCGCGATCTCCACGTACTCGCCCGGCTTGGCGCCATCCTGGCCTACCAGATCGGCCTCGCTCAAGCGCCGCTCGGCGGTGGCCAGCGTGAGCGTGCCGCCGTCCGGCATGGCGTCGCGCGCGTTGATGGCAAGGTTGAGCAACGCGCTCTCAAGCTGGTTCGCGTCGCACAGCACGGTCCAGCCGTCGCTCGCAAGCGTGGTCTGGACCTCGACCGACGGCCCGACCGTGCGCCGGATCAGCTCCACCATGCCCAGCACCAGCCCATCCACGACCAGCGGCCTCGGCTGCAACGCCTGGCGGCGGGCGAAGGCGAGCAGCCGGGCGGTCAGCGCCGCCGCACGCTCGACCCCCTTGCGGCCCGCCTCCACGTAGCGGGCTACGTTGTCCACCCGGCCCTGCTCCATGCGGCGCTGGATTAGCTCAAGACAACCCGCGATGCCGGTCAGCATATTGTTGAAATCATGCGCGATGCCGCCAGTGAGCTGGCCGACGGCCTCCATCTTCTGCGCGTGTCGCAATGCCTCCTCGGCCTGCTCGCGCTCCCGCACCTCCTCGTGAAGCCGCGTCAGCGCCTGGGACAGCTCGGCCGTGCGCTCGGCCACGCGCCGCTCCAACTCCTCCGCCGCGAGCCGCGCCTCCGTGATGTCCACGTTGCAGCCGGTATAGCCGAGGAACGTGCCCGCGCCGTCCAGCCTTGGCACGCCCTCGCAGCGCAGCCAGCGCACCCGCCCGGCCTTGTCGCGTACCCGGGTGACGGCCTTGAACGGGCCGCGCGTCCGGAAAGCCTCCTGAAAGGCGGCCCGGTAGCGATCGAGATCTTCCGGCAGGACGGTGCTTTCCCAGCCGAGGCCGAGCATCTCCGAAGCGGGGCGCCCGAACAGGTGGTCGTACTGCATGTTGGCGAAGGCGACCTGGCCGCGCGCGTCCGTCATCCAGATCAAGGCCGGCGCGCTGTCGGCCATGTGGCGGAAACGCGCCTCGCTCTCGCGCAGCGCCGCCGCCGCCGCACGCCGCTCCGCGCGCCCGGCGGCTTCGGCCAGCGCCCGGCGAACGACCACGGCCAGCCTGCCCAGACGCTCCTTCACCACGTAATCGGTGGCGCCGGCCCGCATCGCCTCGATGGCAGTCTCCTCGCCCAGCATTCCCGAGACGAAGATGAAGGGTGTGTCCGGCGCCAGCTCGCGCGCGATCGCCAAGGCCGCGACGCCGTCGAAGTCCGGCAGCGAGAAATCCGCCAGGATCACGTCGAACGCGCCATTCGCCAGCGCGTCCATGAAAGCGCGCCGTGTCTGCACGCGCTCGATCGCGGCCATGACGCCATCCCGGCGCAACCGCGCCGCCACCAGCTCGGCGTCGGCGGCACTATCCTCAAGGTGCAGTATCCTGCACCGCCTCGGCCCCGCGAGGTGGGCTTCCAACACGTGATCCCTCATATCGGCGGCCATGAGATCAAGCCGATCGTCACGATCATCGATATCAAGCCGCGCCGCCAGCAGCCGGCGGCGGCTCGTTCAGCACCGCCCAGAACACCCCAAGGTCGCGGATCGCCTCGAAGAACTCGCGGGAGCCGCCCGGCTTCACCACGAAGGCATTCACGCCGAGGCCGTAGCTGCGGACAATGTCCTGCTCCTCGCGCGAAGAGGTCAGCATGACCACCGGAACCTGCCGGGTCGCCGGGTCGGCCTTGATGCGCTCGAGCACTTCGAGCCCATCCACCCGCGGCAGCTTGATGTCGAGCAGCACCACCGCCGGCAAAGCCGCGCGGGCCGAGTCGGGAGCGGAAATGGCCCGACAGAAGAGGTAGTCGAGCGCCTCGACGCCATCGCGCGCCACCTGGACCGGGTTGGCGAGGCCACCCTTCTCCAGGGCCGCCAGCGTCAGCTCGATATCATTCGGGCTGTCCTCGACAAGCAGGATCGGCCGCAGCGTCGCCGACATCGTCATTGCTCCTGTGGCGGCAGCGCGGTATGGGGCAACGTGAAGTAAAAGGTGGCACCGCGGTCGATCTCGCCCTCGGCCCAGGTCCGGCCGCCGTGGCGCGCGACGATGCGGCGGACATTGGCGAGGCCGATGCCGACGCCCTCATACTCCTCTACCCGATGCAGGCGCTGGAAAACGCCGAACAACTTGTGTGCGTAGGTCATGGCAAATCCCACACCGTTGTCGCGCACGGAAAACACAAACTCGCTCGCCTTCCTCTCGCACGCCACCTCGATGATCGCTTCAGCGCGGGGGCGGGTATACTTGACCGCATTGGATAGCAGGTTCTGGAACACCTGTTGAAGCATCACCGGATCGGCGCGCACGACGGGAAGGGCGCCGACACGCCATCTGACGAGACGGCCCTCGGTCTCCGGCGCCAATGTCTCGATCACCTCCCGGACAAGCGCGCCCGCGTCAATGTCGGCCAGGGTCAGGCCGGCGCGACCCATGCGGGAGAAGTTCAGCAAGGCATCGACGAGCCGGCCCGCTGTCTGGGCCGACTGGATGATGGTCCCGACGAAGCGGCGACTTGTGTCGTCGAGCCGCTTGCCCTCCCGCTCCAGCAAGAGCTCGGCGTAGCCGGCGATGTGCCGGAAGGGCGCCCGCAAGTCGTGCGAGACCGAGTAGGAGAAGGCGGCCAGCTCCGCATTGGCCCGCTCCAGCCGCCCGCTCAGCGCGGCCCGCTCCTCCGCCTGGCGCAGCACGACCCCGACGATCGCCGAGCGCAGGTCGCGCGCGGCCTCGATCTGCGCGGCAGTCCACGGGACCGCCGTCCCGCGCACCGTCTCCTTCCAGGCGTCGAAGGATCGACGGGGGCCGAGCCGCGTGGAGCCCGAGCCGCCCGAAGGGAGGGCCGGTTTGTGCGGGTCGCCGCCCCAGGCGATCGTTCGCACGACCTCCGGGCGGAACCAGAGCACGAAACTCGGATAGAGGCGGGAGATCGAGATGGCCAGGACTCCGCTTGCGACATCGGCAAACGCCGTGGCCTCCCCCAGCATCTCGCCAAGGGCGTGGGTCGCCACGATCTCGGCGCCGCCCCGCGCCCACAGCCAGTCCGCGATCCGGCGCACGTCGGACTCGCGCGGAGTCTGTCCGGCCAAGATGCAGCCGTCCTGAGTTAGCACGGCCGCGCCGGCGGCAGCGGTCAGCGCGCACAGATCCGCGGGCGCGGCGGTCAGCCCATCAGCGAACCGGCCCTGGGCAGCGGCCATACGGGTGAGCAGCCGTCCCTCGATCCCCTTGAGTCGCGCCCGCTCCTCGGCATGGGCGGCCTCCTCCTTGGCGGCGACGCGGACGGCGAGCATCTGGCCGATCAGATCGCAGCCCGCGCGGACGGCGAAGGGAACGAGCCGCGGCCCCGCGTGATGGCAGGAGATCAGGCCCCAGAGCCGATCTCCGCGCAGAAGCGAGACCGACATCGAGGCGAGTGTCCCCATGTTGCGCATGTATTCTAGGTGGACGGGCGAGACGCTGCGCAGCGCGGCGAAGCTGAGGTCGAGTGGGCGCAAGGTGCGGGGATGGCGGTCCGGTACGATGGGCACCGCTTCGTAGTCCGCGTCCGCGATCAGGCGCAGACGGTTTGCCGTGTAGAGCCGGCGGGCCTGGGCGGGAATGTCCGACGCCGGAAATCGCAGGCCAAGGTAGGAGGGCAGGCGATCGGTCCGGTCCTCCGCGAGAACCACGCCGTCCCAATTCTCCTCGAATCTATAGACCAGTATGCGATCGAAACCGGTGAGGCGGCGCACCTCGCGCGCCGCGACGGCGGCGATCTCCTTGACCGCCCTCGCCTCGCCGAGGCGGTCGAACGCGTCGCGGATCAGCGGATATATCGCTTCGAGGGTGGAGGCGGCGGGATCGTTCGCCGTCAGTGGAACCGCCTCAAGCTCTAGGATCGCCAGTCCGTCCGGGGATCGGTGGGCCAGCGCCTGGAACGGGGTTCCGGCTGACCGCGCTTGGCACGGTCCGAGTTGCAGCGACCCATGCTCGGCCAGCCGGCGCAGGCCCTCGCACACTCTGTCGAGCGGGTCCACCGCGAGAACACGCTCAATGGGGGCGCCGAACGCATCCTCCGGGTTGGCCGGCAACACCACGCCGAAGGCTGCTGCGCTCGCGTGGACCAGACGCAGATCGCTCCCCTCGCACGCCACCAAATGGCCATGCGGCTGGATCGAGCCGGGAATGTGGATCGGCTCGCGCCCGCAGGCATCCAGATCGGCATAGGAGGAATTGACACTCACCGCGCGCCACCCCGATCCACCAGACTTGCGCCGACGCCCGCGAACAAGGAAAACGTCGCGAGCGCGCCCGCGGACAGCGCCTCTTCCTGTTGGCGGGTCATGACCACATCCTCAAGCCGCGCGAGGAATGCCCGCCACATCGCGCCCCGCTCGGCCCCGTACGGGTCGAGGAGGCAGGCCCTGCCCTGCGAAAGCACGCCCAGCCCGCGCAACGCACGGGCAAGCAGCGCACCACCAAGAGTTGCACCTTCGAGAACATAGATCGTCCCAAACATAGCGCCGACGCACCATCCCGGTGCCGGGAGAGTCCCCATGCGCGCGGCCGCGGCGCGTTGGCGCGGCGCCCCATCCGCTCCGCCAAGGACGCGCAGATCGGCGCAGATCAGGTCGAGCTTGCGACGGCGCGGCCAATCCGGCAGCAGCCGCGTGGCACCGGCGGCGCCGAGTTCCGCTTCGACACTGGCATAAAGCGGCTCCACGGCGGTCAGGTAACGCCGGTACCCCTCGGCGCTGGCGAAGCAGGCGGCTTCGCGCAGGGTGACATCCAGGGCCTCGTGCGCGGCGGCGGTGGCGCCGCGCAGGCGCCGGTGGCGCCGCCCGCCAGCGCGCTCACGCCGAGAACCATTCAGGCGCGACTCCATGCAGGGATGGTCTCCGCAAACTCCCGTGCTGATCCCCTTATGTCGGGCCGATTCCAGTGGAAACCAACACGCCAAGCACCATACACTCGATCGCCACGACGGTCGCGCCCAGCACGTCCCCCGTGTACCCGCCGATCTGACGGCGAGCGAGCCGGCTCATCGCCACGGCCGTCCCCAAAGCCGCCAGCGCCACACCAAGGGCGATCCCAGAAGAAGGTAGCACCAGCCAGGCGGTCGCCAAGCCCAGCCCGGCCCCGGCGAGGGCACGCGCCCCACTCGGCCGACCAAGGCCGGCCCCCAGCCCGTCGGCCCGCGCCGGTCCCGCGAGCAGGATCACGATAGCGAGCCCTCCCCGCCCGAGCGCGCCAGCCCCGATCAGGGCGGCGGCGACCCGGCCGGGCTGGGCGATCGCCGCGATCGCGCTCGCCCGCGCCGCCAGGGACAGCATCAAGGCAAGCGCGCCATAAGTGCCGATCCGGCTGTCGCGCATGATCTCCAGCTTCCGCCCCGGCGTGTTCCCCCCGCCAAACCCGTCGGCGGTGTCCGCGAGCCCGTCCTCATGCAGGGCGCCCGTGACAAGGATGCCGGCCGCGAGCGTGCAAACCGCGCCCAAGGAAGCCGGCAGGCCGACGCGCCACGAGCTCCAGTACACCGCCGCGCCGATCGCGCCCACGGCCGCGCCGACCAGCGGATAGGCCCACACGCTCCGCCCAAGGCGCTCCCGCTCCGCCGGCGCCAGCCAGCCGAGCGGGAGCCGCGTGAGCAGGGTGAACGCCATGGCAAGCTCGGCGAGCACCGCGCGATTAGCCCCGGTCGCGCACGCCGGCTTCGGCGAACGTGGCCATCCCGTTGTGGCAGGCGATGGCGGCGCGCAGGATCGGGACGGCCAGCGCGGCGCCGGACGCCTCGCCCAGGCGCAAACCCAGATCGAGCAACGGGCGCTGTCCCAGCGCCGCGAGCAAGGCGCCGTGCCCGGCCTCGGCCGAGCGATGCGCCACGAGCACATGCGCGAGCCCGTCCTTGGCCAG
>DATFDN010000048.1:0-2531 GCA_035252035.1 Acetobacteraceae bacterium
TTGGAGCTGATCGTGGTACGCGGGGCTGCGAAGCTGGGCTTCACGCTGGAGCCGGATGGCGCCGCCGAGATCGCCCGCCGCTCGCGCGGCACCCCGCGGGTCGCGGGAAGGCTGTTGCGCCGGGTGCGCGACTTCGCCTTGGTCGAGGGCAGGGGGGTCGTTGACCGCCCCGCCGCCGACGCGGCGCTGCGCCGGCTGGACGTGGACGCGCGCGGGCTGGACGCGATGGACCGGCGCTATCTGCGCCGCATCGCCGAGCACCACGCCGGCGGCCCGGTGGGCGTGGAGACCCTGGCCGCCGCGCTGGCCGAGGCGCGCGACACGCTGGAGGACGTGATCGAGCCCTTCCTGATCCAGGAAGGATTCGTGCTGCGCACCAGCCGCGGCCGGATGCTGGGGGAGGCGGGGTGGCGCCACCTCGGCCTGAAGCCGCCCGCGACGCCGCAGGGCCAGCTTGATTTGCTGGGGGAGGGATGATGCGGTTTGGCACCTTAAATCTTCGTCGGATTGCCGCCATTCTCTCCCTCTCCCCCGCCAGGGGCGGGGAGAGGGGTTATCTCGGCTCATGCCGCATAGGCGCGGCTAGTGGATGAAGGCCGCGCCACGCGCGGGGAGGGGACACTCCGCAGCGGCCAGCACCGCTACCCCCTGCGCGTCTATTACGAGGACACCGACGCCGGCGGCATCGTCTATCACGCCAATTACCTCCGCTTCGCCGAGCGCGCGCGCACCGAGACGCTGCGCGCCCTTGGCGTGCCCCACGCCGAGATGGTGCGTGACTGCCATGCGATGTTCGTGGTGCGGCGCGTGAAATTGGACTATGCCCGCCCAGCCCGGCTCGACGATTCGCTGGAGGTCGTCACCGAGCCCTTGGAGGTGCGCGCCGCCGTCGTCAAGCTGCGCCAAGACATTCGCGGCCCGCTTGGGTCGTGCGCGGTGGCCGAGATAGAGCTAGCGTGCGTCGTGCTCGCGGGCACGAGGCCGGCCCGCATCCCATCGCGGTGGCGGGCGGCGTTTGAACGAATGCTGGCGGACCGGCCGCCGGCTGAGAGGAAGTAGGATGGACCGGGCTGTTGATGCGGTGACTCAAGGCGCCGCGACTCTGGCGGGTGCCGCTGGCGACTTGTCCTTGTGGGGACTGTTCCTGCAAGCCGACATCGTCGTGAAGCTGGTCATGGTCGGCCTGCTCGCCGCCTCGGTCTGGGTCTGGGCGGTGGTGTTCGAGAAATGGTCGAGCCTGCGCAAGGCCAACAAGGAGGCCGACGAGTTCGAGGACCGCTTCTGGTCGGGCGGCAGCCTGGAAGAACTCTATGACGAGGAGGGGACGCGCCCCACCCACCCCATGGCCGCGGTGTTCGGCGCGGCGATGGGCGAATGGCGGCGCAGCGCCCGCGTCGCCGGCGCCGATCCTGTCAAGAGCGGCGTTCGCGAGCGGGTCGATCGCGCCATCGTCGTCACGGTGAATCGCGAGATGGATCGGCTGGAGCGGTGGATGGTGTTCCTCGCCTCGGTCGGCGCCACGGCGCCGTTCGTCGGCCTGTTCGGCACCGTGTGGGGGATCATGCACAGCTTCTCGGCCATCGCGGCGATGCACAACACCAATCTCGCCGTGGTCGCGCCCGGCATCGCGGAGGCGCTCTTCGCGACCGCCATCGGCCTGATCGCGGCGATCCCGGCCGTGCTCGCCTACAACAAGATCAGCACCGACCTGGCGCGCTTCGCCGCGCGCCTGGAGGGGTTCGGCAGCGAGTTCAGCGCGATCCTCTCGCGCCAGGGCGAGGAGCGGGCATGAGGGCGACGGACGGGGAGGGAGGCTGAGCATGGCCGCCGGGCCGCTGCCGCCGCGCCGGGGAAGGGGGCGTTATCGCCCGCTGGCCGAGATCAACGTCACGCCGCTGGTGGACGTGATGCTCGTGCTGCTGATCATCTTCATGGTGACGGCGCCGCTGATGACCTCCGGCGTGAATGTCGATCTGCCGAAGACCGACGCCCAGCCGCTCAATTCTGACAGCCAGCCGCTCACCGTCTCGATCGACGCGCATGGCGACATCTTCCTGCAAAACGAGAAGGTTGATCTCGACGCGCTGGTGGCGAAGTTGCAGGCGATCGCGCAAAACAACACCGATCGGCGCATCTTCGTGCGCGGCGACAAGGATCTTGCCTACGGACGGATCATGCAGGTGATGGGCACGATCACGCAGGGCGGGTTCACCAAGGTGGCCCTCTTGGCCGAGCAGGCGCCGCCGGGTCCGGCTCCCTCCCAGGCCGCGCCGGCCGGACGGGGCAAGACGGGCTGAGCGATGCTCGCGGCGGAGACCATGAGCCCGGAGCTTCGCCGGGGCGCGTTCGCGTCCGTGGCACTGCATGTCCTGCTGCTCTGCGCGGTGCTGATCGGCCTGCCCCTGGCACGCCCCCCCGAGGCGCCGCCGGAGACGGCGGTGGACATGGTGTTCCAGGCCGAGTCCGGGCCGCCCGCGCAAGCGGCGAAGCCGGCGCCTGCTCCGGCGCCAGCGCGCACCCCTCTCCCCACG
>DATFDN010000049.1:0-4623 GCA_035252035.1 Acetobacteraceae bacterium
GGGCGGGGTCCGCTGGCGGGCGTGCTGGCCGGGCTCGAATGGGCTGCCCGGCAGGGCGCCGCGGCGTTGCTCACGTTGCCCGGCGACACGCCCTTCGCCCCGCCGGGGCTTGCCGCCCGTCTCGCCCCTGCCCCGGCCTGCGCGGAGAGCGCGGGACGGGCGCATCATCTGGTCGCCCTTTGGCCCGTGGGGGTGCGCGATGCGCTGCGCGAGTTCCTATCGGGGCCTGGTCCGTACGCGGCGCATCGGTTCGCCGAGGGGATCGGCGTGCGCCACGTGCCCTTCCCGCCCTCACGCGCCGATTGGTTTCTGAACGTGAACACCCGCGATGATCTCGCTGCCGCCCACGTCATCTCGGGCCATCATGACGGCTGAATGGTGGGCACCCCCGCCCCATTGTCCGGTCGCGAGCGTTGTCGGGGCGAAGGCAGGCGAACCCCAGCGCGGCGGCAACACGCCGCGCCCGCGCCATCCCGACACGACACGCACGCGCCAAAGCCGTTCGGCGCCCGCGAAGCGGAGCACCTCCTCCCCGCCATCGATTATTTCGACTAATCCGACAAGGTTCAGCAGATCGCCTGTCGAGAAATCCGGGAACAGCACGGCGGCCTTGTTGTTCAGCACGAAGTTGCCGAGCGTGTTGAAATACCGGTTGCCGGCGAAATCCGGCACCGTGAGCACGTCGGCATCCACGCGCACGAAGCCGGGACGGCCGCCGCGATGGGACATGTCCATGCCGGCCTCGCTTCCGGAGGCGACGAAGAACGTGTCGGCGGATGCGATCAGGGCACGAGCCGCCCGGTCCATCCCACTCAGTCGCTCCCAGGCCACCGCCCCCTGGCCATCAAGGGACGGTTCGTGCTCACGCGCCTGGATGTATTGCGCGCAGTTGCCGAAACTCTGTGTGACGGCGATCTCGAAGCCCTGGGCGTCGGTCCCGGCGATCCGGCCGTTCGCCCGGTTCCGCCGCCGGGTCACGAGATCGATTCCGAGCATCCCGATCGGCGCCCCGGCGCGAAGCCGGGAAGCCGCCGGATCGGCTGGCGACGGCAGCGCGGCGATGCGCAGCGACCGTGGGCAGGGGCTGGAAATGAAGCCCGCCGGCCCGGTCAGGATCGTTGCCGCGGGCCAGCCGCCCTTGCCCTCCAGCGCGATCGGCACGAAGGGCAGCATTTCAAAAAACGAGCGGTGCTGGTCCGGCATGAAGTCGCGGACCGCGCGCGCCGCGCGCTGGTCCATCCGCGCGCGCACCCCGGCGCGGGTCTGCATCGCCTGCTCGCCGGCGTGGAAAAGGCTCCCCGGTGCGTTCGGTCCTGCGTCCATGAGCACATCTCCGCCCTTCGGGACCGATGATGGTCCTTGCTCAAGCCGTATTGGATGGCCACGGACTGGAATTCAGCCTTCCGGATTTGGGAAGAATCAGGGACCGCTTAAAGGCGATTGCCACAACTACCCGGAATTGAATCACCATAAGTGTGTGTACGTGGCGGACGACTGTCTGGGAGAATCGGCCACGAGGCCTTCCAACCTTCAGGGAACTAATGGGCGCCTTGTGCGCGGAGCTACTGTGTGGCCGAGATCACGTGGGCCTTGATCCGGCCGGCAACTGGCCCGGAGCCGTATCGCGCAGCGATCGCATCGGCCGCGACCTGGGTCGCTGCGGTCAGGGCCTCCGCACCGTGGGCCTCGATCTCGTTGCGCATCGGCGTGCCCTGACAGTATCCGATGGCCACCGAGAGCGCGTCGGGCGCCGTGCTCTCCCGCGTGAGGTTTTCAACGCTCGTCGTGCCGAACCCTGCGGTTCGGAGTTGCGCCTCCAGGGTCGCGGCATCGTAGTGTCCGTGCGGCGTGCGCGCCAGGAACATCGGCGGGTCATGCGGATACAGCGCCGCGACCGCCCTTACCACAACATCCGCGAACTCGTTCTCCTCGATGCGGTCCCAGACGCTGAACAGGAAGCGCCCGCCTGGCTTGAGGACGCGCGCGGCCTCGGCGAAGGCTCGCGGTTTGTCTGGAAAGAACATCACCCCGAACTGGCACACCACCACGTCGAACATTTCATCGGGGAACGGCAGCATCTGGGCATCCGCTTGCCGCCAGGTGACCCGGTCAGGCGCGAGCTGGCTCGATGCATAGTCGAGCATCGGCTGGTTGAGGTCGGTCGCGACGATGGAGACGTCCCGCGGCAGGGTGGACACCAGGGCGCGCGTGACCACGCCAGTTCCAGCAGCGGTTTCGAGCACGCTTCCGTCCCGCAGGTCTGCCAGCCTAGCGGCCAAATCATCCGCGTACGGCGCGAAGATCATCGGCCCTAGATATCGGTCGTACAAGGGGGGGATGGAGCCCCGGAAGACCCGATGATCGGTTTCCACGCCGATAGCCTCCTTCGCCCCGTGCGCCGTCGCAAATCCATCATCGGCTTGAATCATAGCGGATACAGAGAGCCAGTGCGAGCGTTCGTGAAGGGGCTGCTGCTGGCAATCCAGAGGATTGAGCGCCTGCCTCGACCTGACGCTGCCCATGTCCAGGGTGACAGGCGCCGCGTCGCGGGACTGGCGGTTTCGGCCGGGCCATGCGCGGTCCTATGTTATGGAACGGGGACGCAGCCAGGGACAGCGTACATGATCAAGACCGTTGCAATCGCCGGGTTGGGCGCGATCGGGCTGCCTGTCGCGCGCGCTCTGGACGCGGGCATCGAGGGTTTGCGGCTGATCGCGGTCGCGGGGCGCGACCGGGAGCGCGCCCGTGCCCAGGTGGCCGGCTTCCGGGCCGTGCCGCGCGTCGTGGTGATCGATGGGCTGGCCGACGCCGACATCGTGGTGGAGGCCGCGCCCGCCGCTGTGTTTCAGCAAATCGCCGAGCCGGTCATCGCCGCTGGCCGCGTGCTCGTCCCCGCCTCGGTGGGCGCGCTGCTGCCGTGCATGGACCTTGTCGCGCGGGCGCGCGAGACAGGCGCGCGCATTGTCGTGCCGACCGGCGCCCTGCTTGGCCTCGACGCCGTGCGCGCGGCCGCCGAGGGGCATGTCGCGCGCGTCGCGATCGAAACCCGCAAGCCTCCGGCGGGTCTGGCGGGCGCCCCGCATCTCGTGCGGCATGGCATCGAGGTTCTCGGCATCGCCGAGCCGCTGCTGGTGTTCGAGGGCAACGCGCGCGATGCAGCCGCCGGTTTCCCCGCCAACGTGAACGTCGCGGCCGCCCTCGCGCTCGCCGGTGTCGGACCCGAACGCACCGAGGTCGCGATCTGGGCCGATCCGACGCTGGAGCGGAACACGCATACCATCCGGGTCGAGGCCGATGCGGCGCGGTTCTGTATGAGGATCGAGAACGTGCCCAGCCCCGGCAACCCCCGCACCGGACAGTTGACGCCGCTGTCGATGCTGGCCTGCCTGCGTGGGCTGGTCTCGACGCTGAAGGTGGGGAGCTAGAGGCAGGGCTCGTGCCATGAGCGCCATACCATGACGCAACCGCCACCTGACAATCGCGCTCCAACGATTCCGCGCCGCCGTGAAGGACATAGATGGCAACCGGCTTGAGCGCGTGGTGCTGTTCGACTCGCGCGCGGCGATGCGCGTGAGGACTCGGACTACGACGTTGCGGTGTTTTTGCACAGCATGGGCGACCGCTTCGCGGAAATGGACCGGCTGGCCGATCTCAGCACCGACATTCTCTGCGATACGGGCGAGTTCATCCACGCGATGCCTTACCGCGCCGGTTCCTACGCCGGGCGCACGCCGTTGATGCATGAGATCCGTGCTGATGGCATCGACCTGTGAAGCCGGAGGCGGCGGCGTTCTTGCACAGAGCACGCGAGTTTCTCGATAAGGCGCAAGGGATGCTCGCCGGGCATTGGCCCGACGAAGCGGACCCCGCAGCCGACTTGACAGGTCCGGCCACACCAGCGCGCGATGGTAAACTCGCCAATGGAGGACCGTCCATGCCCGACACAATCGCCCCCCGCCAGCGCCTGCTCTCCGAGGCGCCCTCGCCGCCGTCCACCTATGTCGATGTGCTCAACATGCCGTGGGAGAAATCGAAGTTTCCTGGAATCGAGCACAAGGTGCTCTACAGCGATCCGGCAACAGGGATGTCCACACTGCTCTTCCGCCTCGCGCCCGGCGCGATCGTGCCGCTGCATGAGCATACCGGGGTCGAGATGACCTATGTGCTCGAAGGCAGCCTGGAGGACGACGAGGGCGCCTGCACCGCCGGCAACTTCGTCTGGCGCCCGGCGGGCAACACCCACGTCGCACGGGCGCCGAACGGGGCGGTGATTCTGGGTGTGTTCATGCGCCCCAACCACTTCGCGGAGGGTCAGAAGTTCTTTACCGACACCGATCCGGGCTGACCGCCTCGGCGGCCAGGGCGCCATCGGCCCAGGCTTGCAGCCGGCACGCCTGGGCGTGCAGCTCGGCAACACCCTGTTTCACGGTGCCAAGGCGGGCGTCCTGGTCTTCAAGCGAGCGGCGCAGCGCACCCAAACCAAGGCGCAGCCGCTCAAGCTGCGTGCGCCAAGCCGCGACCGCGGCATTCTGCTCGGCGAGGGCCGTCTTGAGCCGGGTCAGCGCCCGATCCAGATGCTCGGCGGGAGGGGTCCGATTATGAGTCGGAAACGGAATGATCTCA
>DATFDN010000050.1:0-3179 GCA_035252035.1 Acetobacteraceae bacterium
CTAGAGCGAGATTCATCCGGCCTGAATCGCTTTTGGGATTGAACGAACCCGCTGACGCGGGAGTGGATCAGCAGATAGGGTGAAGCGCTCCTGTCTGAGAGGATTGCGGTTGCAAGGCCCAATCTTCGAGACAGGAGCACCCCGATGGCTGAGATGAGCCCTCTTCGCCGGCGCATGATCGAGGACATGACCGTCCGTAATCTGTCGCCGGCGACCCAGCGATCCTACCTGCATGCCGTTGCGAAGTTCAGTCGCTATTTTGGCCGCTCGCCCGATCGGCTGGGCTTGGAGGACGTGCGCGCCTTCCAGGTCCATTTGGTCTCGACCGGCATTTCGTGGCCGGCGCTGAACCAGACGGTCTGCGCGCTGCGGTTCTTTTACGGTGTCACCCTCGGCCATGGAGAGATCCCGGAGCGCATCCCCTACGCGCGGGAGCCACGTAAGCTGCCGGTGGTGTTGAACGCCGATGAAGTCGTGCGCTTTCTCGAGGCGGTGCCGAGCCTGAAGACGCGCGCGGCGTTAACGACGGCCTACGCCGCGGGACTGCGCGCATCTGAGGCAGCAAGCCTCAAGGTCAGCGATATCGACAGCATCCGGAGGGTCATCCGCATCGAGCAGGGCAAGGGATGCAAGGATCGCTACGTCATGCTGTCGACGCAGCTGCTGGGCATTCTGCGCACCTATTGGCGCCTGGCGCGACCGCGGCATTGGCTGTTCCCCGGTCGGGACGAGAACAGGCCCCTCGATGTCCAGGTGCTGCACGCCGCCTGCCGCTCGGCTTGTGCCGCGGCTGGTCTCACGCCGAGAGCTGTTCTGCCTGCGGCTTCGTCCGTTACGCCTATAACTCCTGCCGCAACCGGCACTGCCCCAAGTGCCAAGGAGAGGCGCGCGCCGAATGGCTCGCCGCTCGGCAAGCCGAGTTGCTGCCAGTACCCTACTTCCATGTCGTCTTCACTCTGCCGGCGCCGGTCGCCGAGATCGCGTTCCAGAACAAGGAGACGGTCTACGCCATCCTGTTCCGCACGGCGGCCGAGACACTAGGCAAGATCGCCGCTGACCCGAGGCATCTCGGCGCCGAGATCGGTCTCATCGCCGTGCTGCACACCTGGGGCCAGAACCTGCATCACCATCCGCATGTCCATTGCGTCGTGCCGGGCGGCGGTCCGTCGCTCGATGGTACGCGGTGGGTTGCCTGCCGGCCCGGATTCTTCCTCCCTGTCCGCGTCCTCTCGCGGCTCTTCCGCCGCTTGTTTATCGACGCGCTGCGCGCCGCCTTCGAGGCTGGCGAGATCGGCTTCTTCGGCGCACTCGCCGATCTCGCGCGGCCAGCCGCCTTCGCCTGCCGGCTGCGTGAGCTGCGCCGGGTCGAGTGGGTGGTCTACGCCAAGTCACCCTTCGGCGGACCCGCCCAGGTGCTCGCCTATCTCGGCCGATACACGCACCGTGTCGCCATCGCCAACTCCCGTTTGGTCAGCCTGACCGACACCGAGGTCGCCTTCCGCTGGAAGGATTATCGCCACCACGGCAAGTCGAAGATCATGGCCCTCAGCGCCGACGAGTTCATCCGCCGCTTCCTGCTGCACACTCTGCCAGACGGCTTTCATCGCATCCGTCACTACGGCTTTCTCGCTAACGCTCGCCGCGCCGAGAAGCTGGCGCTCTGCCGCAAGCTGATCGACACATCTTCCGCGCCACCGGCCCCGCCGCCGGTCCATGACGCGGCTATCACGCTTCCAGGCTGCCCTTGCTGCGGCGGTCCGATGATGTTCCTCGCAACGCTGCCCCGCCTGGAACCGCGTCCATCATCGCTCGGGCATGACACGTCATGACAATCGCGCCGCACGACAGAACCGCCCTCAACATCCCGGCCACGACGTGGATCGGCGCGGCCCTCTTATTTGCTTGGCCAGCGTTAATCCGGCCGAATGTCGCACAACTCAGCTCACCGCGCTCTGCCGCTGCGCAACCAGAACGCTCGCCAGCGTGCGCCGTCTCGACCGGGTCGCCAAGCTCCTCGCCGCAATCGGCGTCTCGGCCCACCCGCTACGGCTAAAATCCCCATAGCCCGCCCGCCATCCCGCGGGTTCGCTCAATCCGGCTTCAATGAGGTCGCGCGCCCGCGTACCACGCGCCACCGTGTTGCGCGACCTCACAGAAGCCTCCAGATTCCCGACGGCGCCATTTTCTGATTCAAGATGCTGGCTGGAGCTGGAGGCCAGCATGGATGGCGAGACCCTATTCTCTGGATCTGCGTGAGCGGGTGGTAGCAGCGGTTTTGAATGGAGCGAGCTGCCGGGAGGTGGCGAGGACCTTCAAGGTCAGCGTTGCGAGCGTGGTGAAGTGGTCGCAGCGGTTCCGGGGGACCGGCAGCGCGGCAGCAAAGCCGATGGGGCGGCCGCAGGCGCGTTCGCTGGCACCGCAACGGGCTTGGCTTCTGGCCCGGCTCGAGGCGGCTCCGGACACAACATTGCGGGCGCTGGTGGCAGAACTGGGTGAGCGCGGCGTGGTGACGAGCTACGGCTCGGTGTGGCGGATTGTGCACGATGCCGAGCTGAGCTTCAAAAAAAAACTCTGTTCGCCGTCGAGCAGGACCGGCCCGACGTAGCACGGCGACGCCAGCGCTGGAAAGCTTACCAGGGACGACTTGACCCGACGCGGCTCGTCTTCATCGACGAGACCTGGGCCAAGACCAACATGACACCGCTGCGCGGCTGGGCACCGCGCGGTCGCCGGCTCTTAGGCAAGGTGCCGCAGGGGCGATGGCGAACCGTCACTTTCCTCGCCGCCCTGCGCTCGGATCGCATCGATGCGCCCTGCGTCATCGATGGGCCAATCGATGGCGAGAGCTTCCGGGCTTATGTCGAGCAGGTGCTCGTGCCGACACTCAAACCCGGTGACATCGTCTTCTGCGACAATCTTGGCAGCCACAAGGGCAAGGCCGTGCGCGCCGCCATTCGCGCCGTCGGGGCCAAGCTTTTTCTCCTGCCGAAATACAGCCCAGACCTCAATCCCATCGAGCAGGTCTTCGCCAAACTCAAAGCGCTGCTTCGCAAGGCCGCCGGGCGAACAACTGATGCCATCTCGCACCAGATTGGCACTCTCCTCGCCAACTTCTCACCAAGCGAATGCGCCAACTACTTCCAAAACGCCGGCTACGCTTCAAAGTAGGTGGATCACGC
>DATFDN010000051.1:0-2567 GCA_035252035.1 Acetobacteraceae bacterium
CCCGAGGCGCGCGCACCACATGTACAACGACTTCATGGACGAGCTGGAGTACGCCGCCGATTGCGGGTTCGACGCCATCTGCGTCAACGAGCACCACTCCAACGGCTACGGCCTGATGCCGTCGCCGAACCTGATCGCCTCGACGCTGGCGCGCCGGACCGTGGACACCACCATCTGCGTCATGGGAAACTCGATCGCCCTCTACAACCCGCCGACCCGCGTCGCGGAGGAGTTCGCGATGCTCGACGTGATCTCCGGCGGGCGGCTGATCGCGGGCTTCCCGGTCGGCACGCCGATGGATGATTGCTACGCCTATGGGCAGAACCCTTCGATGCTGCGCCAGCGCTATCATGAGGCACACGACCTCGTGGTGCGCGCCTGGACCGAGAAGGACACCTTCGCCTTCAACGGCCGCTTCAACCAGCAGCGCTACGTCAACGTCTGGCCGCGCCCGGTCCAGCGCCCGCACCCGCCGATCTGGATACCCGGCGGCGGCTCGGTCGAGACCTGGCAATGGTGCGCGGAGAAGGACTACGTCTACTCGTATTTGTCCTATTACGGCCACAAGGCGGGCAAGGCGACCATGGACGGGTTCTGGGCGGAGATGGACCGGCTCGGCAAGGACCGCAACCCGTACCGCGCCGGCTTCGCGCAAACGGTCGCGGTCGCCGAGAGCCGCCAGCAGGCGATTGATCTTTACACCGAGGCCGCCGAGTATTTCTTCGGCCGCTGCCTGCATATCGACCCGCGCTTCGCGCTGCCGCCCGGCTACACCACCGAGGCGACGATCCGCTCCGGCCTGCAAAGCCAAGTGGGCCGGGCCTCGTTGGCGACGGTCCAGCGCCCGCAGAGCATGGAGGAGCTTGTCGCGGCCGGCTACATCGTGATCGGGTCGCCGGCGGAGGTGGTCGAGCAGTTGCACGACCTGGCCCACACCCTCAACGTGGGGCATCTGATGCTGCTGCTCCAGTTCGGCAACATGAACAAGGAACTCACAAAGTACAACACCCGCATGTACGCCGAGCACGTGAAGCCGAAGGCGGACGCCATTTTTTCGGAATGGGAGGACCATTGGTGGCCGAGGCCGATGCCGCTCGACGAGCGAGCGGAGCTGTCGGCCTTCTCGCCGCGCATGGCGGCCGAGTAGGGCGGAAAAGCGAAGCGCATTCCGCCGTCTCGCATGGTGGTGGGTGGCGGAAGGTGCCGCGTTTTCCCGACCTACAATCTTTGGTTGAACGCGGCGTGGATGTTCGCCAACTCGACGGGCTTGCCGATCAGCCCGTCGAACCCGGCCTCGATCGCGCGCCGACGATCCTCCGCCCGGCAGCGTCCCGAAACCGCGACCAGCCGCAATCCGCGCAAGCCGGGATCGGCACGGCAGGCCCGAGCAAAACCGTGCCCATCCAGCGCGCCAGGGAGGGTGAGGTCGCAGAGCACCATGTCCGGTGGATTGGCACGGGCGCAGGCCAGGCCCGCTTCGGCATCCGGCGCCACCGCGACGTGAAATCCCTCCCGGGCCAGCAGCTCTCCCAGGGTCTCGGCCACATGGGGATCGTCTTCGATGAGGAGGATACGTGCCGGCTCGGCTGCCGGGCGCGCGGAGCGAGGCTGGGCGTGGGCGAGGCTCATTGAAGTCTCCTTCGCCGGGCCGGGCCATGCTGGCGCTGCTGGCGCGTTCCCGACCGGCTCGAAATCGTTACAATACCTCCCGTTTCGCTAGTGGGCAAGGCCATGTTCACGCTCAGGTGAAATGTGGGGCCGACCACCCCGCCATTTCGTGATCGGCCTGGTTTTTCCCTTCCTTCAAGCTCGTGTCATTTGTCCTTGCGAGCGACCACTTTGCAACACAGCTTTCCGGCCAGCCGCGATATTCGCGCAAGGAGTGCCGATCGTGCCGCAAGAATTCAACGACCTGTTAATCTCCTTCCTTCCTAAAATGCGCGTATGGGCTCTTGCCTTGACCCGTAACAGGGCAGCCGCCGACGACCTGACCCAGGATGTCGCCGCCAAGGCGCTCCTCGCCCAGGACTGCTTCATGCCGGGAACCAACTTTTCCGCGTGGGTTCACCGAATCATGATCAATCACTTCATCAGCAGTGTCCGCAACAAGCGCGAGTTCACCGACATGGACACCATGCCGGAACTCCCGGTCTCCGCCGCGCACGAGGACCGGACGGCGTTGCGGGAGCTCTCGTGGGCCGTCACGCGCCTGCCGCCGGATCAGCGCGAGGCGCTGTTCATGATCGCGGTACAGGAAATCCCATACGAGACCGCCGCCGAGCGTACCGGATGTGCGATCGGAACTCTCAAAAGCCGTGTCCACCGCGCGCGGCTGCAACTGCGCGCGTACATGATGGGCGAAGGGAACCACCTCACCCCGCTGCCGGCGCAGCAGCACCCACATCATCACCAGCAGGTGAAGGCGGCCGCGTAGGGACACTGCCCCTCTCCGCCCCGAGGGGCGGAGAGGGACTTCAGCGCAACCATTGTAGGGCGGAAAAGCGCAGCGCATTCCGCCACTCACGAAGACGCGGACGGACGGCGGAATGCGCTGCGCTTTTCCGCCT
>DATFDN010000052.1:0-7460 GCA_035252035.1 Acetobacteraceae bacterium
CGCCTAGCACTGGACGCT
The DNA here is from genome assembly GCA_035252035.1 of Acetobacteraceae bacterium. Classification (GTDB taxonomy): domain Bacteria; phylum Pseudomonadota; class Alphaproteobacteria; order Acetobacterales; family Acetobacteraceae; genus DATFDN01. The sequence continues at coordinate 19 of DATFDN010000052.1, forward strand.
AGGGGCGCGATCTTTTGGGAGCAGCATAACCAAGCGTGAGTGACGCTTCTGATTACATGTGGACTGATAGCTCCTCGCCAGAGTTTCCTGAAGGCGGCCGGCCCTTGCTACCCGGTGCCTGCCATGATCGCTGGCAAACGTTTACGGAATCAACGATGGCAATGGCCACTGCGCAGTTCGAGAATCAACAAGTCCCATTGTTGCGATCACGTCCTGGATCCTGTGCGAGACGACGCAAGGTCTGAAGACCAGGCAGACTCATGACCGGCACGCTGCCGAACCTGAGAGAATCACCTCCGCGACGCTCAGCAACGCCGCGACGGTCGCTCTAGCGCACCGTCGCTTATTCGTTCCGCTTCTACGAAGCATCCTCAGCCTATCTTGGCTCTGTTTCGCTATCCCGCCCCCAGTCGCCCCGCGCACCACAAGGCAAATAGCCTCTTGTAGCACGGTGACGCGACGACGGATGCGTTGGCCCTGACAGCGCACTCAAGTACCTCGCCGAGGCCGAGCCGTGCCAGCAAACGAGTTGCGGCCAACCCCTCTGCCTGTTGCCGAGTCCGCGTCGGCTCCGGTTCTGGGAGCGAGCCGCACCTAGCGCGAACCCTATGACCGCGCGTGCGTGGGCCGGGTGCTCTCGGCGGCGAGATGGGTCCGCGCCCTGGGGCGTCCCTCGATCGACCCCGGGCTGATGATCCGCATGCTGCTGATCGGCTACTGCCGTGGCATCCGCTCCGAGCGGTGACGCGCCAGGATGTCCATCTTAACCTCACCTATTGCTGGTTCTGCCGCCTTGGCCTGACCGATGCGGTGCCTGACCACCCGACCTTCGAAGAACCAGCACGGCCGGTTCCGCGGTGCCGACCTGCTATAATGGCTGTTTGAGACTGTTGCGACGGCGTGCCCGCCACCGCGCCCGATCTGTTCGTGGAACACGCGCCATGCGAAAGCGTCGTGGCGGATCCCGCCGTGCTGCGGCGGGCGTGTTGCCAATCCGGTTCTCTCCTCTAAGAGGCCCGCGGGGCCATCTGGCTTGCGGGCTCGGCGAGACGATGGCGGCAGGACCGGTTGCCCTGGCGCGCCCGACCGATCTGACCATGGCTTGAGCAGGCCGCCGGGTTCGGGGCGGCCGCCCTATTCCTCGGCCCCCAATCTATGGGCGCGAAGGAACGTCCGGACATGCCGCACCGCCAGCGGCACGAGTTCCCTCGGTTCCTTCCACGGATAGAGACTGACCTGCGCGTTGGGGGCGAGGCGGGCCGTCTCCATCGCCACGGCATAGGGATGGGCCGGGGTGTCGTCCGGCAGCACCAGGATGGGCGTGCGGCACTCTCGCACGAAGTCACGGGTCACGGTGAAGACGAAGTCGGCACCGGTCCGGTACATCCTGGTCAGGAACGCGTCGACCATCGCCATCGTGATGTCGGGCCGGCGCTCGCACAGCGCCGGGCCCCAGCCCTTGACGTTGTTCTGATAGAACAGATCAGGCATCTCCGGGCGGAACCCGCTCGGCTGCGCCAGCACGGCCGCCACGACCCGGCCGGGGGCCCGCCGCAGCATGTTCCAGATGAACGGGCCACCAATGCAGTAGCCCAGGACCATGAACGCCCGGATGCCCAGGTGGTCCATCAGGCCGAGATGGTCATCGGTGTGGGAGTCCCACGGCCGCTCGGTCTCGAGCAGACCGGACGACTGGCCGCCGCTCGCATTGCGGAGATCCGCGGCGACGCAGCGGTACTCGCCCGCGAATTCGGCGACCGCGTCGAACGGCGCGCTGCCGGTGACGTAGGCGACCGTCGCGTTCAATCCGCCTCCGGGGATGACGAGCAGCGGAAAGCCGGTGCCGGCCTCCTCGTAGTAGATGCGGCCCTCGCCCTTGTCATAGAACGGCATGGCGTCCCTCCGATTGCGCCGGCACGACCCTCCGCCGCCCGGGCCGGGTGTGGCGCGGCTTGGATTTTCCAAGATGCCGACCAAGCACCAGAAATCCAGCAACGTGGCGCCGAGAAACACTACCAACCCACCGCCGGGCCGCGGAGTAGATCAGCGTTGGTCCACTCTCTGGAAGACCAGCTTCGCACTGCCGCCGGCCGATGCCGCGGCATTCTCCCATGTGAACTGATTGCCGGACAGGTGGACAAGGCGCGTCTGATCGGTGTCCGTCCAGTTTGGGAATGAGCTACCCTCGATGTGCAGCTTGAGCGTATCGCCACTCAGCGTTTATGTGCCAAAGAAAGCGACGCTGCCCTTTACGGCTTTTGCGTTCTCGTCCGCGGTTCCTGCGGCACGATTGTTCGCACGGAACTTTGGCAGGCCGGAGCGCAGCAAGATGTCCGAGAACTGTCCGTCGGCACCAAACATCACCTGCCCAAGCGGGCGTGGGCCAAAATACTCCCTTGTCTGCCCATTTTCGGTCTGGGTTGCCGACACTAGCTTCCAGGTACCGACGAGCCAGTTCTGAGGCTCCGCCGAGGCTGGCATGGTCGGCACAAAGGACGAGGCGACCAGCAGAAGCCAGCGATACATTGACGCCTCCTCCCACTTAGCCCCGGCGGGCGGCGATCAGATCCTTGATCCCGTCGTAGATGCGCCGCGGGATGATGCGCCGCGTCACCGGTCGTCCTTTGCGCGATAGGGGCGGTTCTTGACGATCGCGCCCGCCCGCGCCGGGAAGATCCCGGCAGGACGTCCAACTCCGTCGCCGAGGCGCTGTTGATATCCAGCAGCGCGCCCTGGGACAGGGATGGGCGGGCGCGGCGAGGCGGGACAGTCTCGTGCGGTTGTCCTCACAAGGCGGGCCGGTCAGTAGGGTTTGCGGACCACCGCCGCGCCGTTCGGCCCGACGCAGCCCGCGCGGTAGACGCCGTTGGCGCAGCTCGCCGGCGGTCGGTAGTACTTCGAGGGCGCCCCATAATAGGCCGAGGGCGGCCGGTAGGCGGGCGCGGCCGGCTTGCGCACCACCGCCGCGCCGTTCGGGCCGGCGCAGCCCGCGCGGTAGTAGCCGTTGGCGCAGCTCACGGCGAAGGACGCCGAAGTGCCGAGGCAGCAACCCAGCAGCGCGGCGCCGAGGATTGTTGCGGTGCGCATGAAACCTCTCCTTCCGTTTCGGGGGCAGGCTGCGCGCCGGCGGCCTCGCGGTCAAGCCGGGGCCATGGTATGAGGACCGACTCCGTGACACGCCGGATCCCCGCGGGATGATCGCGGCGGCGCGGGAAGCTGAGGCCGGGGCCAAGCGGCTCCGTGCCATCGAGCGGCGTCGCAAGGGCGGCCGGACGCGCGCCGCGCGGCTCAGGGCCGACAGGGGCGTAGTGGCTCCTGCCTTAAAACATCAGTTAGGTTCAAACTGATACCAGCCGCCTAGTCCGATGACCGCTTCGGGTGGCTTTGCGACTGTCCGGTTCCGGTGCGACAGACCGCGATCACGACCTGGACGACCACGGAGCAGCGCAGCAAACTGCCTGCGCAATATGGCCTATGAGCGCCGGCTGAACATTCCTCACAGCGCAGTCATACCGCCGTCCACGAATAGCAGGGCGCCGGTGACGTAGGAGGCATCGTCGGAGGCCAAAAACAGGATCGCGGCGCCGACCTCCTCGGCCCTACCCGGGCGCTTCAGCATGGTGGCTTGTGCGGCCTTGGCGTTATATTGCTCGACGGTCTCGCCGGCCGCTGCGATGCGGCGCTGATGGAACGGCGTGAAGATCGGGCCAGGGCCGACGGCGTTCACACGAATTCCCTCCGGCGAGTGATCGGCGGCGAGCGCCCGCGTCAAGCCCGCGACCGCGGCCTTGGTGGTGTCGTACTGCAGGTTGCCGCCGCCTGCCACGACGGACCGTACGGAGGCGACATTAACGATGGCGCCGCCCTTGTTGCGGCGCATCAGCGGAACCGCCGCCTTGGCACAGAAGACGTAGCTCATCAGGTTGATGTTGAGGATCTCGTTCCAGCTCGCCGCGCTCGCCTCGTCGAGCTTCTCGTATTTGCGGATGCCGGCATTGTTGATGAGGATGTCGAGACGCCCGAACTTCTGCGCGGCACCGTTGACGAAGGCGAGGCATGCGGCCTCAGTACCAACGTCAGCCTGCGTGAAGGCGACCTTGGCGCCGGCGGTCTCGATCTCGGCCGCCACGCGCTGGCCGCGCTCGCCGTCCCGATCGCAGAATGCCACGCTCGCGCCCTCGGCGACGAAACGCCTGACCGTCGCCTCGCCGATCCCCGATGCCCCGCCCGTCACTGCTGCAACCTTGCCGTCGAGCCTTCCCATGTTCGCCACCTTTCATGCATCGCGAAACGCGCATCCACGATACGTCGTATCCATTCGGCGGGCACCGCCTTGTCGGCCCGGCCCGGGTGTCCGACCTTAACAGGCTGCGGAAGCTTCAGGCGTCCGCTTTCGGAACCCTTCGATGGGCTGACTCGGTCCGACTTGGGTCGATTGTGTTGAAAAAGTCTCGCATCGATGCTTGCGGGCCTGTTTAGATCGACATGCTAACGGGCGAACCCTTGGAATTGCTGGGCATTATCGGTGCGCGCTCAGCACGAAACGCCGCCTGAATGCGTCCAGCCGACTTTTTCAACACAGTCGGTCGAAAACGGTCATTGGATAGGGCCGCTGGTATGAGACACTACCGGCGCCGAAGGCGATCTGCTGCCCGGCCTAATCTCAGCCGGTCATCTCGGCACGACCAGGGTATCCGATCGGAAGATTCTGCTCAAATGGGCAAGCAGTCCTGGGTTCCGCCATGACCGCCCGCGCCAGCCGACATGGCCGTCCGGCCGCACGAGAAAGCTCGCCTCCTGCGCCCCGTAGGCGTCGGCGAACGCGCCCTGCCGATCATGCAGAAGGGCGAGATCAGGCTGGTCCGACGAGCCCTCGAACGGGGTGACGGCGGCGAGCCGCAGGCGGGAGCCGAGCCGCGACCGGATCTCCCGCGCGAAGGCCGCAAGATCCGCCATCTTACGCGGGGCGTCGGCCCCGGTAAGGTGGACAACCAGAACGTGCTCCGTGCCGCGTAGGAGATCGAACAGGCGGAGGGGAAAGCCAATGCCGCGCCGCCCCAGCCCGCCCGCGTCGGGGACACGGTCACCAACCGCGGGCACGGCGGCATCGAGGTCTTCTGCATCGTCGCGCACCCAGCCGGTTCCCCGATAGGAGACCCGGATCTGCGTGTCGGCGAGGCGATCCGGCTTGCCGTCAGGCTCGCGGCCGTAGCTCTCGCTCGCTGCGCGGGTTCGGGCGACCACCTCGGCGCCCACCGGCCGCCGCTCTGCCTCGTAGCTGTCGAGCAAAGCCTCCGGCGCGGCGCCGTCGAGCACCAGCGCGAGCTTCCAAGCCAGGTTGTAGGCGTCCTGAATGCCGGTGTTCATGCCCTGGCCGCCCGTCGGCGGATGGATATGCGCCGCGTCGCCGGCGATGAAGACTCGGCCCCTCCGGTAGCGTTCGGCGAGCCGCATGCTGATACGGAAAACCGATGACCAGCGCAGGTCGGACAAGCGCGGCCGGCCGGGCACGAGGTCATCAGCCACAGCCTGGATGTCGGCAAGGGCCGGCCCGCGCGCCTCCGACTGGATGCCATGCTCCGCACCGCCTCCAGTGCCCATATCGGCCGGGACTAGCATGGAGACCCGGTAGCGGCCGGATTCCGGCAGCGGAATGGCGATGAACATGTCCGGCGCCGCGTCCTCAACGAGGCGCAGCGCCCTAAGGGCCATGCCACGCGGCAGATCCCAGGCGATACGCACGTCGCCGAGCATGAACGGCATGGGAAAGGCCTCCCCGTCGAAGCCGATGCCGAGGGCGCGCCGCACGGCGCTGTGGGCGCCGTCGCAGCCGATGACGTAGCGGAATGTCGCCTCCTCGGCTTCGCCGTCCGCTCGCTCAAGGCGGGCCGTGACGCCGTCCTCGTCCTGGCTCAGGGCCGAGAGGGTGACGCCGCGTTCGACGACAATACCGAACCGGCGGAGATGGCTGGCCAGCACGCGCTCGGTCTCGTATTGCGGCACACCCAGTTGGGCATAGGGCAGGTCGGGAAGGGAGGTGTGGCTGTCGACCGGGGGATGGCCGTGGACGATGGATCGGAGTCCCTCCAGCCAGAGGCCGGCGTCGATCATTTCGCGGGCGACGCCCATGTCCTCCCACACCTCCAGCGTGCGCGGGGTGACGCCGACGGCCCGGCAGTACGGCGAGGGGCGGGGGAGCCGGTCGATGGTACGGCAGCGCGCCCCGTGCCGCGCGAGCTCGCTGGCCATGGTCAAGCCGACTGGGCCGGCGCCGACGACCAGGATGTCCGTCACGGCTGTTCTCCATCACGGTGTCAGGATCGTTCGATCACCGACACTCTGAAGCGATCCTGCGGCGATCGGAAGCCGCATTCCCGGCCCTGGCGTCGCGGAGGCTTCGCCCTCGTCGCCCTGCCCTTGTCATCCTGGAAGCTGCCACTCCCTGGGCGTCGAGGCGCGACGGCGGGAGCAGTCTCCTGGTCGGAAACGAGCACGCTTGCCGTCCAGGCGGCAGAACCATCATCCCTGACGCCTCACCTGTAGTTCCTCTGATGATCCGCTTGGCTCACTAGGCGGATCCGGACTTCAGCGCCAGGGGCACTGCGCTTTCCTCCGGCCGGGATGCCGCGATGTGGCGGGCCGGACTCAAGCGCGTTCCACGTCCCTAGTCGTGACGTCAGCGCATGCGGATGCGGATCCGGTGCCAGGCCGTGTTCACATAGCCCTTGAAATTCCAGGTGGCCTCGGGCCGCTCGGGCTGGGTTTGGGCGGCGGCATCCCAGGCCCGGACGGCGATCTCATGCTCGCCGGGCGGGAGCTCGAGCTGGGCCCTCCAGAGTGTCCAGGCCCACGGCTCGCCTCGGGGACGTTCGAACTCGGCCCCGGTCCAGCTCCGGCCATCATCGGCCGTGACCTCGACCCGCTCGATGCTCCGCCCGCCCGCCATCGCGTACCCGCGCACCACGACGGAGCCGGCAGCGACCTCGGCCCCATCCGCGGGCTCGCAAATCGCCGCGTTCAGCGGGAGTTCGTAGAGCGTCAGCCCGGCGGCCCAATCCACGTTGCCGCTGTCCGTGTCGGGCGGGAACAGCTTGTAGTCCTTGCGTTGGAAATAGTTGTCCGAGGGCTCGTCCTGCACCCGGACCCCGGCCACCCATTTGACGCTGCGGGCGCCCACGTAGCCGGGCACGATAACGCGCAGGGGGAAGCCGTGCTCGGGAGTGAGCGGCTCTCCATTCATCTCGTAGGCCAGCAGAACCTCGGGGCGAAGCGCCTTCTCGAGCGGGATGGAGGCGCCGAAGGCAAAGCGCTTGCCTTCCTCCTCCACTTCGTCGACGGACTCGAACGCGACATGGAGATCGCGGCCGGCCTCGAACTCGCAGCCGGCAGCCCGCAGCACCTCTGCGAGTGCCACGCCGGTCCATCCGGCGTTGCCGATGGCG
>DATFDN010000053.1:0-4137 GCA_035252035.1 Acetobacteraceae bacterium
GGACCTCCTGGCCCTCCGCGACATAGACGTTCTTGATGACGCCCTGTTGCGGCGCGAACACCTTCGCGGTGCCGGCGGTCGGCGTGAGATAGCCCACCGCCGTGTCCTTGCGGGCGTATTGCGCGACGCACAGGAAGGCAAGGATAAGGACGACCGCGGCCGTGAGGGACCAGGCGAGGAGCTTGCTCGACACCGGCTGGAGCAGAACGACCTCGCCCCATTGCCGCTGGTACTGCTGGAACTCCAGTGCTTCCCGCCGGAAGATCGGCGAGACCGAACGCTGCGTCGTCACCCTGCACCTCGAGGAGATCAGCGAAACCAAAGGTTGGGCCGTCACCCTAGCACCTCGAGGAGGCCAGCGAAACCAAAGGTTGGGCCGTCACCCTGGCACCTCGAAAACAAGTCCTAAAGGCCGGAGGCAGCCGGGTATCCACGAAGGAGGCATGCTCACTACAGGCTGCAGCCGCCCTGTTTAGCTGATGTTAGAGGCCGCGAAGCAGCCAGCCGAGCCAACTAGCCGGATTCCGTTTCTTTACCAGGCGCCAGTTCAGGTAACGAGAGCCGGATCAACAAATGTGAAATCGGTGAGATCAGAGCCATTTTTATGGTGGAGGGCGGCTTGCGGCCTGTTAGGCTACGTCGGAGGGGCCGAGAGGCCCCTCTCCGGGGGGACCTCGCGTGCCCTGGGGGTGAGGCAATGTCCAATGGAGCGTAGCCCATGTCTGATCTGGTCCAGCTGACCGACGCCGAAGTCGACCTGGTCTCTGGCGGCCTCTTGCTGCAGCTCAACATCTCCACCATCGCCCAGACGGCCGTGGCCACGAACACCGGGGGCGTAACCGCCGCCACCGGTGCTGGCGTTAGGATTACTTCGGTCGCGGTCGGCGCGACGGCGTCCAACACCGCTCTCGTCGAACAGCTGAACCTGGTGAGCTTCCGCGGCGGCTAGCGCCGCCGCACCTTCGCCACCCTCGCCTGTTGGGGTGGCCGCCTGCGCCCTGGCCCCTCCTGCCCTCCGGCGCGACCAGCCCCTGCCTGGAGGCGGGGTGAAGGGGCCAAGGCGGCATCGGGCGCCATGGGTGGCCCTCAAGGGGATAGTGTTTAAGCCCGCACCAGGAGGAGGTGGCGCAGTGGGCGGCTGGAACGAGCGGGACTTACCCCGCAGAGAGGCCTTCCTTGCTGACCTCTGGGCTATGCCGGAAACTGGGTGACGGCGTGATCAGGCGGCGCTCTGCGCTGGCGTGTTGGTGGCCTCGACGCCGTCTTTGAATGTGACGCCCTGGGCGACTTTGGGCAACTGGGTCTCGCCCTTCAGCCTGCGCCAGGTCTTGGCGGCGGCCATCGCCAGCTTGAACACCATCAGCCGGGCGGTGTCCTGCGACAGCGCGCCCTTGGCGCGCACCGTGCGGTGCCGGACGGTGGCGAACACGCTCTCGATCGGGTTGGCGGCGCGCAGGTGGTCCCAGTGCTCCGCGGGGGAGCCGTAGAAGCTCAGCAGCGCGTCGCGGTCCCTCACCAGGCAGGCGACCGCCTTCTCGTATTTCACCGCGTATTTCTCGGCGAAGGTGGTGATCGCCGCCTCGGCCGTCGCGCGGTCCGGCGCCTGCCAGACCTCGCGCAGGTCGGCCTTGGCCGTGGGCTGCACCGACTTGGGCAGCTTGTTCAGCACGTTTGAGGCTTTGTGCACCCAGCACCGTTGGTGCCGGGTCACAGGGAAGATCGCCTCCAGCGCCTTCCAGAAGCCAAGCGCGCCGTCGCCGGTGGCCAGCTCGGGCGCGACAGCGAGGCCGCGGGCCTTGAGCGAGATCAGCAGCTCGCGCCAGCTCTGCGCGCTCTCGCGCACGCCGCCCTGAAGGCCCAGGAGCTCCTTCTTGCCCTCCGGGGTGGCGCCGATCAGCACCAGCATGCATTCGGCGTGCGGTTCCATGCGCGCCTGCAGGTAGATCCCGTCCGCCCAGAGGTAGACGTAGTGCCGGGCCGACAGGTCGCGCCGCTGCCAGCGCGCGTGGTCGGCCTGCCACTCGTCGCGGAGCCGCGCAATCACCGATGGCGACAGGTTCGGGGCGTCACGCCCCAGCAAGGCCGCGAGCGCCTCCTGGGAGTCGCCCATCGAGACCCCGCGCAGGTAGAGGACTGGCAACACGGCATCCAGGCTGCGGGCCCGCCGCGCCCAGCGCGGCAGGAGGGCCGAGGTGAAGCGGATGCGCGCGCCATCCTCACCGGCGCCGCGGTCGCGGAGCTTCACGCGCCGTACTGGGATCGCGCCGATCCCGGTCTGCACCAGGCGCTCTGGTCCGTGCCCGTGCCGCACGATGCGCTCGCGCCCGTCCGGCAGGCGCAAGCCCTGCACCGCGGCCAGGAACGCCTCGGCCTCCGCCTCGACGGCCTGCGCCAGAAGCCGCCGCGCGCCCTTGCGCAAAACCGCCGTCAATGGGTCGTCGATCTCTTCCAGCTGACGAAGGGGAACAACGGTGCTATCGCTCGTCATAGGCGCATCGCTCCTTCGGAGGTTCAGGCAGGCTCGTCACCCGCCTCGATACGCCGTCTTTCTCACCCCGCCATCACCCATATGTGGACGGCCCTCTCCTCACAAGGTGTTCTGCGGTGCTTTGATCAGATCGCTTGCGTCCATATGTCCGGCCTGTCGGTGCGCTCGCGCATGAACGCTGGCCAAGATGGTTTCCGCGACAAGAGTTCCGGACAGTTTCACGGCCTGACAGGGCCTTTGGGTGATGCGGAGTGTCTCGCGTCGTGGATCGATCGATCGCACCATCTGCTCGTTGCCTTGCAAGTTCCGGCATCGGCTCAGCACGGTTGCAGTTGAGGTGCTCCCCGTGTCTGGCTGATCTCTAGGTGGCAGCCGGCAAGGCGGCCGCCGCAGATTTCGGGGCGTAAGCCTCCCCCGTCACCATCAGCTTCCAGGCGATACGCGCCATTTTGTTGGCCAGCGCCACGGCGGCCAGTTTGGGCGGCTTGCGCTTGAGAAGTTCGGCGAGCCAGGGCGATGGGCGTCCGCCGCGTCGAGCCTGTTGGATTGCGGAGGTCGCTCCGGCCACCAGCACGCTGCGCAAGGCCTCGTCGCCGGCTCGTGTGATGACGCCGAGCCTGACCTTGCCACCCGTCGAATGATCCTTCGGCGTCAAGCCGATCCAGGCTGCGAACTGCCGGCCCGATCGGAACATCTCCGGCTGCGGGGTCTTCATCGTCAGCAGCGTGGCACCGATCGGGCCGACGCCGGGGATCTTGGCGAGACGCCGGCTGCATTCATCGGCCCGATGCCAAGCCACGAGCTTGGCATCGACCTCGTCGATTTGCGCCTGTAGCTGCGCATATTCCTTGGCCTGGGCCGCGAACAACTCCCGAGCGCCTGGTAGGCTCTCGTCCGCCTGAATGCGCTCGAGCAGCGGATTGAGGTGGAACATCCCCTTGGCGGCGGTGAGGCCGAACTCGGCCGCATGGCCGCGGAGGGCGTTGGCGAGCTGCGTGCGATCGCGGATCAGCCGGTCGCGTACCCCGACCAGCATCAAGGCGGCCTGCTGCTCGGCCGCCTTCACCGGCACGAACCGCATCGTCGGCCGGCCCATCGCCTCGCACAGCGCTTCGGCGTCTGCCGCATCGTTCTTGCCGCGCTTGACATACGGCTTGACCAGCTGAGCCGCGATCAGCTTCACCGTGCGCCCGAACGATTGCGGCAGCCGCGCCCAATGATGGCTTCCACCGCAGGCTTCGATCGCGATCACTGTCGGTGGAAGCTTCTCAAAGAACGCCGCCACCTCCTTGCGCCGCAGCTTCTTGCGCAAGACCGGCTCCTCGGCGGCATCTACCCCGTGAAGCTGAAAAACGTGCTTCGACGTATCCATCCCAATTCGGCTAACCTGTTCCACGGACGGTCCCCTTTGCCTGAGATCGGCGACGACCTCATCCCGGCACGTTCGATGCCGTCGGGGGCCGTCCACACCAACAGGTTCGGCCATAGCCCCTGGAACAAGACCACCAGGGCTTGAGGGGCCGACACCGGTCCATGCGCGGCCTCAGGTGCCCTGGGTCGGCCGCCCGGTTCTGTCGCGAGCACGACGAATTGCGCAACCATCCCCGACCTCAGTCCCACCACAACCAACACGTCCCCACCGCCCGCCG
>DATFDN010000054.1:0-3016 GCA_035252035.1 Acetobacteraceae bacterium
CGCGCTGGTCGGCGTGAAGTGGACGTGGAAACGGGGATGCCGGGCCAGCCAGCGCTTCACCGCCTCCGTCTTGTGGGCGGCGTAGTTGTCGAGTATCAGGTGCAGGTCGAGCCCGGCCGGGGTCTGCTTGTCGATCAGCCGCAGGAAGCGGATGAACTCGGCGGCGCGATGTCGGAGCATGCACTGGCCGATCACCGTGCCCGCCTTCACGTCCAGCGCCGCGAACAGCGTCGTGGTGCCGTGCCGCTTGTAGTCGTGGGTCATGGTGGCGCCCCGGCCTCGCTTCATCGGCAGGCCTGGCTGCGTGCGGCCGAGCGCCTGGATCTGCGATTTCTCGTCCACTGAGAGGACCAGGGCGCGCTCCGGCGGGTTGACGTAGAGGCCGACGATGTCGCGGACCTTCTCGACGAACCTCGGGTCGTTGGAGAGCTTGAAGGTCTCCACCCGGTGCGGGCGCAGGCCGTGCTCGCGCCAGATGCGGTGGATGGTCGATGGCCCCACGCCGACTGCCACATCCAGGGCTTTGCCGTTGGCGTCGATTAGTTGCCCGCCGGCAGATAAGCCGCCGTCGCTAACAACCTTGCTCAGCACCCCGAGCGTTGCATCGGAAAACCCGCCCAGCATATCAAGTGCGGCGGCATTCCAGTCTGTAACGCCTGTCCGCACATCATAGTCGAACAAATTAGCAATAAAAATGCTGCCGAAACTATATGTAGTAGAAGTTCCTGTAGTTCCCGACATTTTCGTGTACCACGTTTGTTGTTCGTGTACCACGTTTGTTGTTAGGGAGAAGCTTCGTGCGACGGTACGTCACGCTCCGCAGCCGCCGCGTCACTGAGAGCGCCAACAGCTGCGATGCCTTCCGAAAGCAACCAGCTCGACAGCGTGAACATCACGCAAGGAGGAAAGACCTCAAGGCGCCAGTAGCCTTTCAAGCCAACGTCTAGGATACCGGAGCCCGCAAACATCGTCAGGACGAGCCCGCCCACGAAAGCCTGCCCGAGCGCGATGCGGAACAGCTTTCGGTCGCGCGGCCCGTGCCCTCTCCGCTCCACCGCCGACCGGATCGGCCTCAGCAGCCACCACTCCACGAACTCGCGCCTGCCCGGCCCGGCGGTGACGAACGCCACGCCCAGCGAGAAGACCAGGACGGCCACAATGAAGTGCCGCAGATCCTCGGCGTCCTGCGGATGGCCTAAGGCCAGGATGTGCGCGGGCTCGTTGGTCGCCGCCGGATACCAGGCGCCGATCACACGGTACGCCCACTCGATCGCCGGCACTTGGGCAATGGCCTCGCCCGGCGCGCGTGCTTCGGGCGTGAAGATGAACGCGCCGATGTAGGCAGCTAAAAGCACGAGGGGTCCGTACCAGGCGACAAGCCGCGCGGACCTCCCGGCCACTCGTGGCCAAGCCTCGCCGCGCCGGGCGGTAGCGAGCGCCGGACCGAGCCATGCCAGATAGGCGCCCCGCTCGGGTGAGGCCTTTTGGCGGACGAGATCCAGCAACAGGAACAAGGGCAGGGACAAGGCCCAGACCCGCGCCGTCTCTCCGATCGGCCGCGTCCAGGCGCTACAAAGCAGCAGCAGGGTCAGCCAGATCGTCATGGCCAGCGCGGCGAAGACCCGGCTGGTCCATGCGCGAAGTGACCCGGAACGATGTGCCGCCATCAGCGTCGTGCCCCCCGCGCCGACAACGGAGCGGCCGACGATCCGGCCGTGATCAAGTCCACCTCGCCGCGCGCACGGCTCATGCCACGCGGCGCCATTCTTCCGAAGCGCCTCACCGGCCGACCAGGCGCAGCTTGACGGCAGCGCCATCCGGCAAGCTATCTCTGTCTTGGCCTTGGAAGTGATCAGCCTGGACGCATTGCGAGCCCGCTAAAGCGCGTGGCGATCACATGTGGCTTTGGAAGCTCCGCTCGGCGCGGCCATTCATGGCTTCGTTTCGCGCCGGCAAAGCCGTGGGTGCTCGCATTCGCGAGCATGACGAAGGGGGAAGCGCGACGCCGATCCAATGCGATCGCCCTGCCCGCGAGCGGGCGTGGCGCGGCGGGGTGCGATCGGGCATGGGGTGCTTCGATGCGGCCGTCATTTCGAGCGCAGCGAAGCAATCCAGTGGTCCGGAAAGCTGAATTGCTTCGTCGGGCATGTAAGAAATTCCCATGTCCCTCATTCGTCATTCCCGCGAAAGCGGGAATCCAAATGCCACGTCCTGATCTTTCGTGCCCTTTGCCTGGATCCCCGCTTTCGCGGGGACGACGTTGGGGGTGCGCTTGGGAATTATTCACACGTCCGTCGCTTCACGCCTCGCAGCGACGGGAGTCATGATTCCACCTAATCCCATCCGCCCTACCGCCCCGCCCCCGACATGTCGGCCACCCGCACATCCACCGTCCGGCTTTGCCCATCCCGCTCCACCGTCAGATGCGCGACATTGCCGATGCCGACCGCGTCCAACTGCGCGCTAAGCTGCGCGACGGTCCGCACCGGCGTGCCGTTCACCGCGGTGATGACATCACCGATCGTGCCGGTTTGCAGGTCGGCGCCTTGCAGCCCCGCTTGCGCCGCCGGCGTGCCTGGGACGACCCGCAGCACGATCACCCCGGCCAGCCCGAGCTGACTCGCCAAGGCGGGGCTCGCCGAGACGATCCCAATGCCCGGCGCCGGCGCGGTGCCGGTGGCGATCAGGCGCGGCACCACCCGGTTCACCGTGGCGACGGGGATGGCGAAGCCGATGCCCGCCGAGGCGCCGGATTCAGAGAGGATCGCGGTGTTCACCCCGATCATCCGCCCCGCCGAATCCAGCAGCGGCCCGCCCGAGTTGCCGGGATTGATCGAGGCGTCAGTCTGGATCACGTCGGCGATCTCGGTCCGCGCGCTCTCCGGCAGGCGCCGGTGCAGCGCGCTGATCAGGCCGGAGGTGAGCGTCTGGTCCAGCCCGTACGGGTTGCCGATCGCGAACACCGTCTGCCCGACCAGCAGGTTGTCGGAGCTTCCGATGGGCAGCGGGCGCAGCG
>DATFDN010000055.1:0-3475 GCA_035252035.1 Acetobacteraceae bacterium
AATGGTGAACATCCACGGGCAAGCTTGCGTGCTCGGCGTCATGCAGGACATCACCGAGCGGAAGCGCTCCGAGGCCGAGCTGATGGCGGCGATCGAAGCGGTGATGCAGGACGCGTCGTGGTTCAGCCAGAGAGTGATGGAAAAGCTTGCCAATCTTCGGCAGCCGCACGGATCGAACAAACCAACAGCGCTCCTCAAGGATCTCACCCCCCGCGAACGCGATGTGCTCGGCCTGGTGTGCCGGGGCTTGGACGATCGCGAGATCGCGGAAAGGCTTTGTCTCTCCCACAACACTGTGCGCAATCAGGTCGCGGCCATTTACAGGAAGACCGATGTCCACCGCCGAGCCGCGCTCGTCGCGTGGGGCCGCGAGCGGGGGCTTACGGGAGAAGAACGACCGCGAAGGACAGGGGACGGGAAGCGCTGATCTGGTACAGAAGCGCTACTTGGCATAGTGCGTTCATCTCTGGTAGCCCCTCTTAACTATCCCCATATCCGCGATCGTCGGCCAGGTAGCGAAGGGCCGCCAACGAAGGCGCGGGACCATGGCCAAGCCGGAAGGTTCACGCGCTCGATCAGCTCTTCCGACATAGGTTTTGCGAAAGGTGGAACCATGGACAAGGATCGCGTCGAGGGTGCGGCGAAGCAGGTGAAGGGCTCCGTGAAGGAAGCCATCGGGAAGGTTACTGGCGACGCCGAGACCCAGGCCGAAGGCGCGGCCGAAAAAGCGGCCGGCAAGGCGCAGAACACCGTGGGCGGTGTCAAGGATAGCGTTCGGGACGCAGTGAAGAAGTAGGAACGACGCGGGGGCGCCGCTCTGGCTGCGCGCCCGCGTCTCGACTGGTGACGATGCGATCGGGGCATTCCAACCGGCACCGCGGCGCGGAATGCCCCGCGCGTCCCGCGCTCGGACCGAAGCTTCGAAACCAGCGCAACCTGGGCCGCATTCGCGGTCCCGGCCCGCATGGGAGCGAAAATCATGTCTAGCAGTATCTATGCCGATGGCCCGGAGCGGCGTCAGGGCATTGCCGAGACGACGATCCGCTATGATGATCGCCATATCCACCGCCGTGTCTCCTGGCCGGCGCTGTTCGCCGCTGTCTTTGTCGCCCTCGCGATCGAGTTGATGCTCAGCATTCTCGGCGTCGCTGTCGGGCTCGGGTTCGTCAGCCCCGGGACTGGCACAACGCCGCACGCCAGCAGCCTGGGCATCGGCGCTGGCGTGTGGTGGTTTGTTAGCACCTTGATCGCATTCGGGATCGCCGGCTATGTGGCCGCATGGCTCGCCGGTGTCACGGCGCGGTTCGACGGTGTGCTGCACGGGGTGGTGACATGGGCGATCGCCACCATGGTCGTCGTCTATTTGCTCACCACGGCGATCGGCGGCCTGCTTGGCGGGGCATTCTCCTTGGTCGGTACCGGCCTCTCGGCGGCAGCTTCCGGCGTCAAGGCGGCGGTGCCGCAGGTGGCGCAAGCCACAGGCATCACCCCGGACATGCTACAGAGCCAGGCCCAGGCCTACTTGCAGCCGACCGATCCCAACCCGGCGACCATGAGCCCGCAGGACGCCCAGAAGGCGATCGCCACGGAGCTGCCGACTTACCTCGCCGGCGGCTCGGGTGCCGCTGCGGCGAAGGAGCGGATCATCGCGATCATGGCGGCGCAGATGCATGTCAGCCAAGCCGATGCCACCAGGCGCTTCGACCAGCTTCAGGCGCGCGCCACCCAGACCAAGAACCAGGCGATCGAGACGGCCGAGAACGCGGCCACCAAGACTGCGGACACAGCCTCCACGGGATCTTATCTGGTTTTCGGTGTGCTGCTGCTCGACCTGATCGTGGCCGCGATCGGCGGATCGCTCGCCGTCCAGCGGCGGACCCTACTGACGGAGCGCATCGGTCCGGAAGAGGCGGTGCGTGGTTGAGGACTATGCGTCTTCTGATGCCGGTCGATTTAAGCAAGGCACCTCCGCCGTGCTCGCGTGGCCGGGACTGCCTAGCACTAGCCAAAACTCGCAGGAGAACCGAGCGATGAAACCGTTGACGCTTGTTGCCGCTGTCCTTGCCGCCGCTTTCGGCGCCGCGCCGGTTCTGGCGCAGGCGCCGGCGGGAAATCGACCGGAGATCGGTACGGCCACCATCAACCCGACGGGCATTCCCCCTTCGCAGCGCAATCCGCTGCTTACCGACAGCGGCGGGGTGCGGATCGGCAAGCTTATAGGCACCGCCATCTACAACAGGAACGACAAGAAGATTGGCAACGTGGACGACGTGCTCGCCGGCCAGGATGGTCAGTTGGGGGTCGTTATCAGCACGAATGACAAAAGGGTGCTTGTGCCCTGGAACACGCTCGTGTTCGGCGATGCCAAGCTCAACAGCGACAACAAAGTCCTCATGCCCGACCAGACGCAGGAAGGGCTGAATAGGCTACCGGCGTTCTCCTATCAGAGCAAGAACGGTTGACGCGACACAAACTTCACGAAGCGGCCTGGGGAGTGCCGCTGTGGATGATCTCCTCCTCGACCTCGCGCAATCGGTCCTTGCCGAAGAACATCTCGTCGCCCACGAAGAAGGTCGGCGAGCCGAACGTCCCGCGCGCGACGGATGCCTCGGTGTTGGCGAGCAGGCGGTCCTTGACCGCTTGGTCCTGCGCGCGGGTGAGCAAGCGGGCGCCGTCGAGCCCGGCCCGGTCCAGCGCGTCGCGGACCACCGCCGGGTCGTCCATCTTGCGCTCCTCCTCCCACATGGCGCGGAACACCGCATCGACGTAGGGCATTAGCGCGCCCTCCTGCTCCGCCGCCACGGCGGCGCGCATGACGAGCAAGGTGTTCACCGGGAAATGCGGGTTGAAACGGAAACGCTCGATGTGGTGGCGGGCGATGAAGCGCTGCATCTCGCGCCGCTGGTATTCGGGCTTGTTGCGGATGCCCTTCAGGCTCACCATCGGTGGCTGGTTGTTGGTGAGCTTGAACACCCCACCCAGCAGCACCGGCACGTATTCGAAGTGCGCGCCAGTGCGTTGCTCGATCGCGGGAATGAGGACGTGGCACAAATAGGCGTTCGGGCTGCCGAAGTCGAAATGGAACTCCACGCGTGTCATGGCGCTCACCACTGCTCTGCGAAGGGTCGTAGGTCGGCCTCGAAGGTCCAGGCGTCGCGGGTCTGCGTGTGCAGGCGCCAATAGGCCTCGGCGATCGAGTCCGGCCGCATCAGCAGGTCGCCCTGCGTGAGCCGCGCCGCCGCCTCGCCGTCGCGCGCGGCGATACGCGTTCGCACCCATTCCGTGTCCACGCCCGCGTCGATCACCAGATGCGCGACATGAATGCCCTGCGGGCCAAGCTCGCGCGCCATGGACTGGGCGAGCGCACGCAGCCCGGCCTTGGCGGCGGCGAAGGCGGCGTAGCCCGCGCCGCCGCGCAGGCTCGCCGTCGCGCCGGTGAAGAAGATCGAGCCCCGCCCGCGCGGCAGCATCACGC
>DATFDN010000056.1:0-3183 GCA_035252035.1 Acetobacteraceae bacterium
TGGGCACCGGCGAGGTCGGGCTGCTGGAACTGACCGGCGCCTATGCCGCCTTCCTCAACGGGGGAAGGCGGGTCACGCCGTTCGGGATCGCCGCCATCGGCGCTGGGGGGCGCCTGACGGCCGCGCGCCTCACGCCCCCCGCCCAGGTGATCGCGCCGGAGCTCGCGCAAGAGATGGCGCGGATGCTGCGCGCGGTGGTGGATCGCGGCACCGGCCGGCAGGCCGCCATCCCTGGCCGGGTGGTGGCGGGAAAGACCGGAACCACGCAGGATTCCCGCGATGCCTGGTTCATCGGCGGGGTCGGCAATCGGGTTATCGGGATATGGCTTGGCAATGACGAGGACCGGCCGATGCAGGATGTGCTGGGCGGCACGCTTCCGGCGCGGCTGTTCCATGAGATCGCGGCGGGGGTGCGGTGAGCGGGGACGGCGACGACCAGTCCATGTTCGTGGACGAGGCCGACTCGCTCTCCGGACTCGGCCCGCTCCTGAATACCGGCCTTGATCCGGAGCCGGGCTATGCCGCGATCGCGCGCGCCGAGGCAATGCTGGTCGCGCGCACCGGGCTGCTCGGTCTGGGCGCGGCATTCGCGGTGCGGCAGATGGTCGCGCGGTTCTTCATTCTTGGGTTCGGCACGGAGGCGCAGCGCGCTGCGTGGCGGCGCGCGACCGCCGCCGTCGCGATCTCCGAGCCGGGCGTGGGCGCGCACCCGAAACACCTTGCGACGCGCGCGGAGCCGGTGGGCGAGGGCTGGCGCATCACCGGCGAGAAGGCATGGGTCAGCAACGGACCGCTCGCCGCTGTCTTCATCGTGCTCGCCATCATGGCCGAAGAGGCGGGGCGCAAGCGGTACGGCGCCTTCCTGGTGCCGCTTGGCACGCCGGGGTTGTCGGTCAAGGAGACCGAGGCGTTCCGTGCCATGCCCCCATCGCGCCATTGCGGCCTTATCCTCGACGGCTGCGCGGTCCCGCGCGCCGCGCTGCTCGGCCCGCCTGGCGAGGCCTACGAGGCGATGGCGCTGCCGTTCCGCGACGTGGAGGACGCGGTTGGCCTCTCGGGGCTGGCGGGTGCCTGCCGGTTCCTAGTGGGGCGGCTCGGGAGTCCGTCCGGCTCCGAGGCGGCGCTGTCGCTCGGCGGCCTGGCGGCCTTGACCGCCGTGCTGGAGGCCGGGGCCGCGCGGATCGCGGCGGCGCTCGACACCGGGCACTTGGCCGAGCACGCGGCCGAGGCGATCGGCCTCCGCCTGCTCGCGGCCGAGATCGCGGCGCGCGCGCAGCGGCATTGCGCGGAGTTCGCCTCGGGCGATGATCCGGCGGTGACGCGGGTGCTGGCGGATATGGAGGCGAGCCAGTCAGTGGCGCGCGGGGCGCGGGCGGCGCGGCTGGAGAGACTGGGCCGCACCGCGTTGACAACCGGCCCCCCGCCGCTATAACGCCCCCTCCCCGGCGGCCGGACCTGCGGCCAGTCGGCGGCAGCCCTTGGGAAAGCTCCTTATGTTCGCAGTCATCCGCACCGGCGGGAAGCAGTACCGCGTGACGCCCAATGCGGTGCTGAAGGTGGAGAAGCTCGAGGCCGAGCCCGACGCCACCATCACCTTCACCGACGTGCTGGCGGTCGGCGACGCGGACGGACTGACCCTCGGCGGGCCGGTCGTGGCGGGCGCCTCCGTCACCGCCACCGTGATCGCCCAGGACCGGCTAGCCAAGGTGATCGTGTTCAAGAAGCGGCGCCGGAAGAACAGCCGGCGCAAGCGGGGGCATCGCCAGCACGTGACGGTGCTGCGCGTGACCGGCATTGCCGGCGCCGATGGCGCCGCGCTGCGTCCGGACGAGGCGTTGAGCCCGGTCCAGGCATCCGGCGCGGGCGAGACGGCCGACGAGTCCGGCGCCGCGCCAGCCGAACCCGCCCCCTCGCCCACTCCGGCCCCGTCCCCAGCCCAATCGCCCGCGCCCACGGGCGAGACGGCCGATGAGTCCGGCGCCGCGCCGACGGAAGGAGAAGTCTGACACATGGCCCACAAGAAAGCAGGCGGCTCGTCACGCAACGGGCGCGATACCGCGGGGCGGCGGCTCGGCATCAAGAAGTTCGGTGGCGAGGCCGTGGTCGCCGGCAACATCATCGTCCGCCAGCGCGGCACCAAATGGAAGCCAGGGCAGAATGTCGGGCTTGGCCGCGATCACACCATCTATGCGCTGATCGACGGCAAGGTGGCGTTCCAGCGCAAGGCCGAGGGGCGCGTGCATGTCTCGGTCACGCCGAACAGACCTCCCCAGGATGAAGTTTCTCGATCAAGCTAAGATCTACCTCCGCTCCGGCGACGGCGGCGATGGCGTCGTCGCGTTCCGGCGCGAGAAGTTCCTGGAGTTCGGCGGCCCGGATGGCGGCGATGGCGGCAAGGGTGGGGACATCGTGTTCGAGGCGGTGCCCAACCTGAACACGCTGATCGATTTCCGCTACACGCAGCATTTCCGCGCCAGCAAGGGCCGGAACGGCGCCGGATCGGACCGCACCGGGGCCGGGGCGCCGGACCTCGTCATCAAGGTTCCGGTCGGCACGCAGATCCTGGGCGAGGACCGGGAGACGGTGCTCGTCGATCTCGCGGCGCCCGGCCAGCGCGTCACGCTGCTGCGCGGCGGCGATGGCGGATTCGGCAACGCGCACTACAAGAGCTCCACCAACCGCGCGCCGCGCCGCGCCGACAAGGGTTGGCCGGGAGAGGAGCGCTGGGTCTGGCTGCGGCTCAAGCTGATCGCCGATGCCGGGCTGATCGGGCTGCCCAACGCGGGCAAATCTACCTTCCTCGCCGCCGTCTCCGCCGCCCGCCCGAAGATCGCCGACTACCCCTTCACCACGCTTCATCCGCAGCTTGGCGTCGTGCGGAGCGACGGGGGGGAATTCGTGCTGGCCGACATCCCCGGCCTGATCGAGGGCGCGCACGAGGGGGTTGGGCTTGGGGACCGTTTTCTCGGCCATGTGGAACGCTGCGCGGTGCTGCTGCACCTGATCGACGGCGCGGCGGGCGACGTGGTGCGCGCCTGGCGCACCGTGCGAGCCGAGTTGGCCTCCTACGGCGCGGGCCTGGCGGAGAA
The DNA here is from genome assembly GCA_035252035.1 of Acetobacteraceae bacterium. Classification (GTDB taxonomy): domain Bacteria; phylum Pseudomonadota; class Alphaproteobacteria; order Acetobacterales; family Acetobacteraceae; genus DATFDN01. The sequence goes on from DATFDN010000056.1 coordinate 3,090, forward strand.
GCCCGAGATCATCGCGCTGAACAAGGCCGACGCGATGACCCCGCGCGAGGCGGCGTCCCGCCGCGCGGCCTTGCGGCGCGCGGCGGGGCGCCCC
>DATFDN010000057.1:0-4372 GCA_035252035.1 Acetobacteraceae bacterium
GCAAGCCAGCCCATGTCGCCGTGCTGCCCGGCGGCGAGGAAGGCGGCGAGCCGCGCACGCGCCTCTGGCCCGAGTTCCGCGCGGCAGAAGCCCACCGCGTCGAAGCCGAGCGCGAGCGCCTTGTTGCGGATCAGGGAGGCGTGGTCAGGCGTGGTCGGGGGTGTCCTGAAGGGTCGGAACATAGGGCGGCACGTCCAGTCCGACATAGGCGGCCGACAACGGAAGCGAAATGCCGATCTCCGGCATGTCCAGAATGTCGTCGTTCACCACGGTCGAGCGCACCCACCGACCATCGATCCGGCTGTACACTTCCGCCGCCATGACGTCCTGCTCCAGTACGATGTAGCGCTGGATGCTGGGATTTCCTTCGTACTCCCGGTTCTTCACGATCCGATCATCGCGGGCCGTGCTGTTGCTTAGAACCTCGGCGACGACGAGCGGATCGCCAACAGAGGTCGCATCGTTCGGAATCTCGGAGCAGATTACCATTACATCAGGATAGCGGACCGTGGGATTAAGCCGCAGTTTCACGGTTTCTGTCACAACGAGGCACCGGCCCTGTAGGCGGTCGCGCAGGGCCGTCGCGAACGTGCTCACGATCCGATGGTGGCCAACCGAGGCCCCGACCATCGCGCGCGGCTCGAATCCATCAAACTCCCAACGTCCCTCCTGCTGAATTTCCCAAGCGAGGAATTCATCCATCGACATCTGTGGCCGACGCACTGCGACGTTCATGACACCCTCCTCTCCTCCATCCTACCCCCGTCCACGATACGGCGCCACATCCTGCGCCGGCACCCATGCGCCCTCGGGCGCTGCCCCTGTCTGCCAGAACACGTCGATGGGCATTCCGCCGCGCGGATACCAATAGGCGCCGATGCGCAGCCACTCCGGCGACAGGAACGCCACCAGCCGCGCCGCGATCTGCATGGTGCAGGCCTCGTGGAACGCGCCATGGTTGCGGAAGGCGCCCAGGTAGAGCTTCAGCGACTTGCTCTCCACGATCCAGTCGCGCGGGATATAGTCGATGACGATATGCGCGAAATCCGGCTGGCCGGTGATCGGGCAGAGCGAGGTGAACTCGGGGCAGGTGAAGCGGATCGTGTAGAGCCGGCCTGGTGCCGGGTTGGGCACGCGCTCCAGCTCCGCCACCTCCGGCGAAGTGGGGAGGGAAGTTGGGTGGCCGAGCTGGCGCAGTCCAGGGACGGATTCGGTCATCGCGTGTCTCCGGCGGCCCAGCCCTCGCGCAGTGCCGCCGCGTGCCCGGTCAGGCGACCCTGGACGATCGCGGCGCGCAGGCCGCGCATCAGATCTTGGTAGTACGCTAGATTGTGCCAGGTCAGCAGCATGGGACCGAGCATCTCCCCCGCCTTGAACAGATGGTGAAGATAGGCGCGGCTGTGGCGCGCGCATCCAGGGCAGCCGCACTCGGGATCGAGCGGGCCGGCATCATCGGCGAAGCGCGCGTTGCGCAGGTTCGCCACGCCAAAGCGCGTGTAGCCGCGCGCCATCCGCCCGGAGCGGGTGGGGATCACGCAGTCGAACATGTCGATGCCCCGCGTCACCGCGCCGACGATGTCCTCCGGCGTGCCAACGCCCATCAGGTAGCGCGGCCGGTCTGCCGGTAGCGATCCTACCGTGGCGTCCAGCACCCGGAACATCGCCGCCTGGCCCTCGCCCACCGCGAGCCCACCAACCGCGTAGCCATCGAAGCCGATGCTGACGAGCCCGGCGGCCGAGACGGCGCGCAGATCGGGATAAACGCCGCCTTGCACGATCCCGAACAGCGCGTACCCATCCCGCGCGACGAATGCCTGTTTGGAGCGGGCGGCCCAGCGCAGCGACAGCTCCATCGAGGCCCGCGTCGCCTCCTCGGTCGCCGGGAAAGGGGTGCATTCATCCAGCACCATGCTGATCGTCGCATCCAATTGGTGCTGAATGCCGATCGATCGTTCTGGCGTCAGCCGATGCACCGCGCCGTCGATATGGGAACGGAAGATCACGCCCTCGGCGTCGATCCGGCGCAGCCGCGCCAGAGACATCACCTGGAACCCGCCCGAGTCCGTCAGGATCGGACCGGGCCAGTTCATCATCCGGTGCAGCCCGCCCAAGCGCGCGACCCGCTCCGCACCGGGGCGGAGCATCAGGTGATAGGTGTTGCCCAGCACGATACGCGCTCCGGTGGCGCGCACCGCGTCGGCGGTCATCGCCTTCACGGTCCCGGCGGTGCCGACTGGCATGAAGGTGGGCGTCTCCACCGCGCCATGCGCGGTTTCCATCATCCCGGCGCGGGCGTTCCCATCGGTGGCGAGCAGGGCGAAGCCGAAGCGCGCGCTCATGCCGCCCGTTCGAGCAGGCAGGCGTCGCCGTACGAATAGAACCGGTATCCGGCGGCGATGGCGTGCGCGTAGGCCGCGCGCATCCGCGCGGTTCCGGCGAAGGCGCAGACGAGCATGAACAAGGTGGAGCGCGGCAGGTGGAAGTTCGTCATCAGCAGATCGACCACGCGGAAGCGGTGCCCCGGCAGGATGAACAGGTCGGTCTCGCCGTCGAAGGCGTGTACGCCCTCCTCTCCGGCGGCGCTTTCCAGCAGGCGAAGCGAGGTCGTGCCGACGGCGACCACCCGCCCGCCCGCGCGCCGCGCCGCGTTGATGGCCTCGGCCGCCTCCTCTGTGATCGCGCCCCGCTCGGCGTGCATCCGGTGCGCCGCCACACATTCCTCGCGCACGGGCAGGAAGGTGCCGGCGCCCACATGCAGGGTGACGGTCACGCGGCGGATGTCCCGCGCGTCCAGCGCCCTCAGCAGGGATGCGGTGAAGTGCAAACCGGCCGTCGGGGCCGCGACCGCGCCCGCGCGCGCGGCGAACACCGTCTGATAGTCCGTCGCGTCCTCCGGCAGCGGCCCGTGCGGCCGCGCGATATAAGGCGGCAAGGCGAGCGCGCCCGCCCGGTGCAGGGCGGACGCGAAATCCGCTCCGTCCAGATTGAATGCGAGCGCGACACCACCGTCCTCATGGCGCGCGCGCACCGTGGCGCTCAGCTCCGACGCGCCGTCGAACGCCAGCACGTCGCCCGCGCGCAGCCGCCGCGCGTTGCGCGCCAGCGCGTGCCAGGTGCTGTTGCCCAAGGGGCGATCGAGCGTGATGCCGACCCGCGCCGCGCCGCGCCGCGCGGTAAGCTGGGCGGGGATGACCCGCGTGTCATTGGCCACGAGCACATCACCCGGACACAGCAGTTCGGGAAGGTCGCGCACATGCCGGTCGGCGAGGCGATCGGCGACCACGAGCAGGCGCGCGGCGTCGCGCGGCCGCGCCGGGTGCTGGGCGATCCGCTCCGGTGGAAGGTCGAAATCGAAATCCGAGAGGCGCATCAGGGCTGCTCCGCGGGCAGGATTGGCATTGCACCCGAAAAGGCTCAAGCTGGCTGGCAACGAGGGAGGGGAGGAACGGGCATGATCCGACCGGTGCTGCTGGTCCTTGCCATGGCGGCGCTCGCGGCGAGCGCCGCCTCGGCCCAGACGATCGAGAAGAAGGCGCTGTCGCTTGCCGCGGCGAAGAAGGTGGCCGCCGCCGCCGAGGCCGAGGCGATGAAGAACAAGTTCACGATGTCCATTGCGGTGATCGATGACGGGGGCTTCGTTGTCTACCAGGAGACGATGGACGAGACCCAGCACGGCAGCGTTGGGACGGCGCTCGCCAAGGCCCGCTCGGCGTTGTTCTACAAGCGTCCTACCAAGGCGTTCGAGGAGGCCCTCGCGAGCGGCCGGACCGGGCTGCTCGCGCTGCCCGATGCCATGCCGATCGAGGGCGGGGTTCCGCTCTCCGTGGAGGGGAAGGTGATCGGCGCGATCGGGGTCAGCGGGGGCACGTCGGCGCAGGATGGGCAGATCGCCCAGGTGGGGGCGGGTGCGTTGCAGTAAAACCACTGGCAGGAACGGGTATTCCATCCCACATAGGATATGAAGTCTGTCAGGAACGAGGTCTTTCGTGCCCCGCAATACAGTTGCTTTGGTCTGGCTGGGTGGTATCGTCCTCGCGGCGCTGGTCTACGCGGCCGGGCCGGGACATTTCATCTACGCGCTGACCGCGAGCCTCGATCAGGCAGTCTGGGTGTTGCAGAACTGGGTCGGTCTCGTCGCCCTGCAAGCCTTCGACGCGGTGCGCGCGGCGGCGATCGCGCTGTTCGCGGTCTTCCTGGTGCTCGGCTTCATGGCCGCCCAGCGCGGCCGGAGCAGCGGGATGATCGGGGTGACGGTGCTGTTCGTCGGGCTGGTCGCGATCGGCGGCTACGAGTCCCGCTTCTTCTGGCTCGCGGCGCTGGCCGTGGCAGGCGCGGGCGCGCTGAACATGACCCGCCGGCTGATCGAACCCTC
>DATFDN010000058.1:0-14780 GCA_035252035.1 Acetobacteraceae bacterium
CACGACCAGGCATGGCGTGGGTGGCTGGTGGTCAGCAAGAAATCGGGCGATTTTTGGCGTCATCGCGCCGGCCCCCTTTCAGTGCGCCCGCCTGTTCAAGGCGGCGGACGGAGTTGACGAAACGGTCGAACGAACCAGCGACCTGAGCGAGATTGCCAGAACGCTTGACGTCGTTGCGTAACCCCACAGGGCCAGAGGCACGTGCGTTGCTGCGTGGAGGGGGGATATAGTCGAGTGGCCCTGGGGCGCAAGCTAAAAAGCCCCATGGGGATTGTTGAAAGCGCTCCACGTCCTTCCACTGAGGCGGAGAGGGCCGGGGTGAAGTGGGGCGTAGGACGGACAAGCGAGTAGGGCGGAAAAGCGCAGCGCATTCCGCCAGCCCCGCACATTGGTAGGTGGCTGAAGCGCGCCCCGGACCTCAGCCCGCCAGCATCCGCCCCAGCGGCCTGCCGCCAAAAATATGCACGTGCAGATGCGCCACTTCCTGTCCGCTGTCGGCGCCTAGATTAACCAGCAGGCGGTAGCCCGGCGCTTCCAGCCCCAGTTCCTTGGCGACCTTGCCAACGGCCCTGACGAACCCGGCGATCTCCTCGGCGCTGGCCTTCTCGCTGAAATCCGCCCAGCCGCACCACTTCCCCTTCGGGATCACCAGGACATGCGTCGGCGCTTGCGGGTTGATGTCATGGAACGCCAGCGCCCACTCGTCCTCATAGACTATCCGGCACGGGATCTCGCCGCGCAGGATGCGGGCGAAGATGTTGGCATCATCATAGGGCGGCAGGCCGCTGACGGGCATGGCGGGGGCGTGCTCCTGGCAGGTCCAAGGGGAAGATCAAGTGCGCAAGGTTAGGGGATTTTCGTCGTATTCAGCCCGGAGGCAACCCGCGCCTTGCGGACGCGGCTCGCTTTCTCGGCGATGCCGCTGACGCCCTCGCGCCGGATCAGCTCGGACCAGACCTGCTCCGGATGCACCCCGCTCGCCACCCACAGCACGATCAAATGGTACAGCACGTCCGCGCTCTCCGCGATCATGGCGTCACGGTTGCCGGCCACCGCCTCGATCAGGCACTCGACGGCTTCCTCGCCGAATTTCTGCGCCACCTTCGCGTTGCCGCGCGACAGCAGGCGGGCCGAATGGCTCACCGCGGGATCGGCGGTGCGGCGCTCCATCACCACCGCGAACAGCCGGTCCAGCACCGCCGATGGCGATTCCTCGCTCTGGGCCAGCTTGCGCGCCCGCAGGCTGACGGGCCGCTTCTTCTTCGCTGGCTTCTTCTTGGCAGACTTCGCCATCGCCGCTTCAGGCCGCCTCCCGAGGCAGGCGCACCGGCAATCCGGCGGCGGCGAGCGCACGCTTCACGTCGGCCACCGTGAAGGTGCCGAAGTGGAACACGCTCGCGGCCAACAAGCCGGTCGCCCCGGCGCGCGCGCCCTCGACGAAATGCTGCAACGTGCCCACCCCGCCGGAGGCGATCACGGGAATGCGCACAGCCGCGCAGGCGGCGCGCAGCAGGTCGAGGTCGAAGCCCTGGCCGGTACCGTCCCTGTCCATGCTGGTCAGCAGGATCTCGCCCGCGCCAAGTGCCGCGACACGGCGGCACCACTCGATCGCATCGATCCCGGTGCCGCGCCGCCCGCCATGGGTGAACACCTCCCACCCGGCTCCAGCGCGCTTGGCGTCAACCGCGACGACCACGCATTGGCTGCCAAACTTCCGGGCGGCCTCGCGCACCAGCTCGGGACGGGCGACCGCGGCGGAGTTCATGCTGCATTTGTCGGCGCCGGCTAGCAGCAGGCGCCGCATGTCCTCGGTCGAGCGCACCCCGCCGCCCACCGTCAGGGGAAGGAAGACGCGCGCGGCGGTGCGGCCGACCACCTCAAGGATGGTGTCGCGATTCTCGTGGCTCGCGGTGATATCGAGGAAGCACAACTCGTCGGCGCCCGCCGCGTCGTACAGCGCGGCCTGCTCCACCGGATCGCCCGCGTCGCGCAGCGCGACGAAGTTCACGCCTTTGACGACGCGCCCCGCGTTGACGTCCAGGCACGGAATGATCCGAAGCTTCAGCATCTCAGAACCCCTCCCCTCGGCCCCCTCCCGCAAGGCAGGGCAATCGCATATGGCGGCGGCTCCCACATTCTCCCCCTCTCCACCCGCGCTTGCGCGGGGGGAGAGGGAGGCGGACGGCACCAGGGTCCAAGGCTCGGCCCAGCCGCCCTCACCCGGCTCCCCCGGATCACGTCCGGGGTCGCCGACCTCTCCCGCGTCGCGGGAGAGGTGGTCGCGCCATGTGCGATTGCTCTGTCCCGCAAGGTGAGGGGTCGAGGCGATAATCATTGTTACTACGCAGCAAGCAACGCGAGGGCGGACGCGGGGTCGATCCGGCCGTCATACAAAGCCCGGCCGACAATCACCCCTTCGATCCGTGTGCCCACGGCGTCGCGCTTGAGCGCGCGCAAATCCTCCATCTCCCCCACGCCGCCCGAGGCGATGACCGGAATGGACAGATGCGCCGCGAGCGCCACGGTCTGCGCCAGGTTCAACCCGCTCAGCATCCCGTCGCGGGCGATATCCGTGTAGATGACCGCCGCCGCCCCCGCGTCCTCGACGCGCCGGGCAAGGTCGGTCGCCGCCATGTCCGATGTCTCCGCCCAGCCCTCGGTCGCCACCCATCCGTCGCGCGCATCGATCCCCACGGCGACGCGGCCAGGAAAGGCGCGGCACGCGTCCCGCACCAAGGCGGGATTCGTCACGGCGGCACTGCCGAGGATCACCCGCCGCACCCCAGCGGACAACCAGGCTTCCACCCCCGCCATGTCGCGAATGCCACCGCCAAGCTGAACGGGAACCGAGACCGCGGCCAGGATCGCGCGCGCCGCCGCTTCATTGACCGGGCGGCCGGCGAACGCGCCGTTCAGGTCAACGACATGCAGCCAGGCGAATCCAGCCTCCTGCCAGGCACGCGCCTGGGATGCAGGGTCGAGGGAATAGACCGTCGCCTGCTCCATGTCGCCCCGGCGCAGCCGCACGCACTGCCCATCCTTTAGATCGACGGCGGGATAGAGGATCAAGCCCATCAGTCACCATCCACCCGCTTTTGCAACAGCTTGTAATAATAGAAGCCCCGGACCGTCTTGCCGCCCACGCGAGCATAGGCGGGATGAGCACCCCAACGAGTGTAGCCGAGCGATTCGTACAGGCGGATCGCCGCTGTCTGCGTCTCGCGCACATCGAGGTTCAGCACTTGGTACCCCAGATTCCGTGCCCCCTCCTCCACCGCCTGGGTCAGCAGGCGGGCGATGCCGTGCCCGCGCGCGTACGGGGCGACGAAGGCGTGCATCAAGGTCGCGGCGAAGGCTTGCGCCTCGTTGTTGCGCGGCGGGCGGACGAGTTGGGCGCAGCCAACGATCGCCCCGCCCACGCGCGCCAGATAGAGCGAGCGCTCGGGCACGAGAAGCACGCCGCGGTAATAGGTCTCCAGCGATTGCCGCCCTGGCGGGTTGACCCAGCCGAAGCCGCCGCCTTCGAGGATGGCCGCGTGGGTCGCCTCGCAAAGCGCGTTCAGATCCTCGTCGGAAAGGGCCTCGGCGCGCTCGACGGACCGAGCGGCGCCGGCCTCGGCCGGGAAGGGTTCGCTCATGGTGTCCAGCGCAGGAAATTGCCCAGGATGCGCAGCCCGACCTCCTGGCTTTTCTCGACATGGAATTGGGTGCCCGCGCGATTCCCGTTCGCCACCATGGCCACCACCTCCCCGCCATAGTCGGTCGTGGCGATCACCTGCGCCGCGTCGGCCTCGGCGAGCGCGTAACTATGGACGAAATAGACGTGATCGCCCGGCATGAGCCCGTCGAGCAGCGGATGGGCGCCTTCGGGGGCAAACTCCAGCGCGTTCCAGCCCATTTGCGGCAGGCGCAATCCCGGCGGCTCCATCATCCTGATCTCGCCGCTGACCCAGCCGAAGCCAGGCGTGACCGCGTGCTCCAGCCCGCGTTCGGCCATCAGTTGCATCCCGACGCAAATCCCCAGGAACGGCGTGCCGGATCGGGTCGCCGCCTCGATCGCCTGCCACATGCCGGGCACGGCGCGCAGGCCGTTCGCGCAATCGGCGAAAGCGCCCTGGCCAGGCAGGACGATCTTATCGGCGCGCGCGACGGCGTCGGGATCAGCGGTCACGATCACGCCCGCCGCGATCCCGGCCCGCGACGCGGCGAGCGCCAGCGCGCGGGAGGCGGAGGTAAGATTGCCGCTGCCATAATCGACGACGGCAATCCGCATCAGGCCCGCTCCGGGGGCATGAAGCTGCCCGCGAGATCAGGGCGGACCGCGAGCAGCCGCGCCAGCGCCGCGTCCTCGTCGCGCGCCGCGAGGACGTGGGCCGTCCGGTAGCCGCGCAGCTCCAGATGCCAGCGCACCAGATCGCGTCCCGACACCCCGAGCAGCAGCGCGATCCCCAGCTCCAGCGCGATGCGCGACCCCCCGCTGGTTAGCAGCCCAACCAGCAGCGCGATCGCGAGCGCGAGCGCGGCTGGGATCAAGGCGCCCCGCGCCAGCAGCCAAATCGGTCCGAGCAGGAAGGCCCCGACACTGAAGCCCTCGGGCACCAGCACCGGCGCGGCATTGGCGCGCAGATGCGCCGTCCAGATCCTCACAGCGCGCCCTTGGTGGAGGGGATGGCGCCGGCGGCGCGGGGGTCCGCCTCGGCCGCCATGCGCAGGGCGCGCGCCACCGCCTTGAAGCACGATTCCGCGACATGATGCGCGTTGACGCCCACGCGGTTCGCCACATGCAGCGTGACCAGCGCATTCATGGCGAAGGCGCGGAAGAACTCCTCGAACAGCTCGCTGTCCATCTCGCCCAGGCGGTCCCGCGCGAAGCGCACGCTCCACGCCAGGAGAGGCCGGCCGGAGATGTCCACCGCCGCCTCGGTCAGCGCCTCGTCCATCGGCACCATGGCGTGGCCGAATCGGCGGATGCCGCGCTTGTCCCCGATCGCCTGGGCGAAGGCGCGGCCGAGCACGATGCCGATATCCTCGGTCGTGTGGTGGCAATCGATATGCAGATCTCCCGTCGCCCGGATCGTGAGATCGAACAGGCCGTGCCGGGCGAGCGCCGTCAGCATGTGGTCGAGGAAGCCGATCCCGCTATCGATCTCGGCCACGCCCGACCCGTCGAGATCGAGGGTGAGCGTGATGTCGGTTTCCGTGGTCGTGCGCGTGATAGTGGCGACTCGGCTCATGGCGGAGCACTACCGCAGCCGGCCCGAACTCGCCAGATGTCAGCGCCCTGCGGCGCCCTCAACTGCTCCCAATAAGAATTCCACACACGAAGACCAGCGCCCCGCCGAACGCCACCTGAAGGGTGGCGGAGAGCGGAGGCGTGTCCATGTATCGCCAGCGTATCCAGCTAATCACGCCAAGCTCAATCACCACCACGATGATGGCGGCGGCGAGCGCGGTGCCGAACGAGGGGATCAGGAACGGGATCGTGTGGCCGATCCCGCCGATCGCGGTCATCAGGCCGGTGATGGCGCCGCGGATCACCGGCTGGCCCCGCCCGGTCAGGCTGCCATTGTCCGACAGCGCCTCGGCGAAGCCCATCGATATCCCGGCCCCGACCGAGGCCGCCATGCCGACCAGGAAGGCGTCGTGGGTGCTCCCCGTGGCGAAGGCGGACGCGAAAACCGGGGCGAGGGTGGAAACCGACCCGTCCATCAGCCCGGCGAGCCCCGGCTGGACGACGCGCAGCACGAACTGGCGGCGGGCCGCGATGTCCTCCGCGTGACGCACGGGGGCGGGAAGATTTTCGGCCATCAGCCGGGTCGCGGTATGCTCGTGGCCGACCTCCGCCTCCGCCAGATCGCCGAGCAGCTTGCGGACCGCGGCATCGGTGGTGCGGGACGCGGCCTGCCGATAGAAGCGTTGCGCTTCCATCTCCATGCTCTCGGCCAGGTCGCGCACCGCGTTCAGCCCAAGCGGACGGATTTGCCAAACCGGCCGGTGGCGGCGGAACCCGCGAATGTCCTGGCGGCGGATCAGCGGAATGTGCTCGCCGAACCGTTCGCGATAGAGTTCGATCAGACGGCGCCGATGCTCGCTCTCCTCGGCGGCCATGTCGGTGAACAGCTTGGCGCTCGCCGGGTAGTCGTCACGCAGCCCCTCGGCGATATCGATGTAGATTCGCCCGTCCTCCTCCTCGTTGGTGATGGCGAGGGCAAGCACTTCGCGTTCGGACAATTCGGATAGATCGCGCATGGGCGCCTATGTGCGAACCGGTAACGGCCCGTCAACCTGGACCCATGTTCGCCTCCCTCTCCGCCCATGGCGGCGGAGAGGGCCGGGGTGAGGGAGGGATTCCAGAGAGGGCCGAACGGGTAGCTACTCGGCCGCTCTCGTGTGCAATGCCTGCCAGACCCTCTCCGGGGTCGCCGGCATGTCGAGATGGGTCACGCCGTCCGGGGCCAGGGCGTCCAGGATGGCGTTCATGACCGCGGGCGGGCTGCCGACCGCGCCCGCCTCCCCCGCGCCCTTCACGCCGAGCGGATTGGTGGCGCAGGGGATCTCCAGGAACTCCACCTCGATGTCCGGCAAGTCGGCGGCGCGGGGCAGGGCGTAGTCCGTGAAGCTTCCGGACAGGAGCTGGCCGGAGCTCGGGTCGTAGACCGTTCGCTCCAGCACCGCCTGCCCGAAGCCCTGCGCGACGCCGCCATGCACCTGGCCGCGCACGATCATCGGATTCACCGCCCGGCCAACATCATCACTGACCTGGTAGCGGACAACCTGGACATGTCCCGTCTCGGGATCAACCTCCACCTCGGCCATGTGGCAGCCGTTCGGGAAGGTGTGCGCCTTGATCTGCGCCACCTCGGCGGCGTCGAGCGACACCGCCGCCTCGCCCCGCGCCGCCTTGAGGCGCTGGGTCTCGGCCAGATCGAGGATGTCGATGCCGCGATCCGTCCCGACGATGGTGAAGCGCCCGTCGGCGAAGCCGATGTCGCCCGCCGCCGCCTCCAGCACGTCCGCCGCCGCCCGCCGGCCCTTCTCGATCACGCTGTCGGTGGTGACGTAGATCGCCTGCCCCTCGGAATAGAGGCTGCGCGCCCCGCCCGTGCCGCCGCCCGTGGGGATGGTGTCGGTGTCGCCCTGGCGGACCCGGATTTTCTCGGCGTCCACGCCCAAGCGGGTCGAGACGAGCTGGACATAGGCGGTCTCGTGCCCTTGCCCCGTCGATTGCGTACCGACGAACACATCGACGAAGCCGCCCTCCGCGAAGCGGATCTCGGCGCGCTCGCTGTCGCTGCCGCCGGTGGCCTCAAGGTAATAGGAGAAGCCGAGGCCGCGCCGCCGCCCCCGCTTCGCCGCTTCCTCGCGCCGGGCCGGGAAGCCGGACCAGTCAATGCGTTCCAGCGCGGTGTCCAGCACCCTCCGGAAATCGCCGCTGTCGTATATCTTGCCCACCGGAGTCGCGTGCGGCATCGCGGAAGGCGGGACCATGTTGCGGCGCCGGATCTCCGCCCGGTCGATGTTGAGCTCCCGCGCCGCCTTGTCGATCAGGCGTTCGACCAGGTAGTTGCTTTCGGGGCGCCCGGCGCCGCGATAGGCGTCCACCGGCACGGTGTTGGTGAACACCCCGATCACATTCGCGTAGACGGCCTGGAACCCATAGACGCTGGCGAGCACGCCGGTGCCGGCCAGGGTTGGGATGAACGGGCCGAAATTCGAGAGATAGGCGCCCATGTTCGCGATGTTGCGCGTGCGCAGCGCCAGGAACTTGCCGTCCTTGTCGATCGCCAGCTCGCCCGTGGTCAGGTTGTCGCGGCCCTGGGTGTCGCAGAGGAACGCCTCGCCGCGATCTGCGGCCCATTTCACGGGCCGGCCGAGCTTGCGGCTCGCGTAGCAGGTCAGCACGTGCTCGGCGTACAGAAACAGCTTCATGCCGAAGCCGCCGCCAACATCGGGCGTGACCACGCGGAACTTGTCGGCGCCCGCGCCGAACAGGCCCGCGATCAGATCTTTGACCAGCCAGCCGCCTTGGGTGTTGGCATACAGCGTCCAGCGTTCGGCCTGCGTGTCGTAGTCGGCAATCGCGGCCCGCGCCTCCATCGAGGAGACGACGATGCGGTTGTTCACCACGTCCACCCGCGTCACGTGGGCGGCCTGGGCGAACAACCCGTCCGTCTTCGCCTTGTCGCCGATCTCCCAGTCGAACACTTGGTTGCGCGCCACCTCCGGCCAGACCAGCGGCGCCCCGGCGTCCAGCGCGCGGGCAAGCTCGGTTATCGCCGGCTGCACGTCATAATCGACTTCGATCGCCTCGGCGGCGTCGCGCGCGGCTTGCAAGGTGTCGGCGATAATGAGCGCGACCGGGTCGCCGACATGGCGCACGGCGCCGTCGGCCAGCGCGGGGTGTGGCGGCATGGGCATGGTCGAGCCGTCGCGATTGTTCAGGGCGACGGCGCAGGGCAGCGTGCCGATGCCGTCGGCCTTCAGATCCGCCGCCGTGTAGACCGCGCGCACCCCCGGCATCGCCGCCGCCGCGCCGGTGTCCACGCGCTGGAGTCGGGCCGCCGCGTGCGGGCTGCGCAACACATAGGCGTGCAGCATCCCCGGCAGCTTGATATCGTCGGTGTAGCGCCCGCGCCCGAGCAGCAGCCGCGGGTCTTCCACGCGGCGAACGGATTGGGCAACGCCGAACTTCGTCATGCAAGCGCCTCCGGAATGGTTCGGGATGGCCACCCCAGATCGCCGGGGGATGGCCCTGGTTCCTGAACCCCAGTGTAGGCGCTCGGGCGGGAAACGCTACCCGCCCGCCCGGATCAGGACTGCGATTCGGGCGAGACCACGATGCAGCCGCCATGACCGTACGTCAGCTTTTGGCAGGCATGTACGGCCGAGTCATGCGAAGGTCCGGTCAGACGCGCGCCACAGCAGGCCATGTGCTTGGCGGACACTGGCGAGCGCGAGGGCGAGCCTTTCAACGCCTGGTGCGCTCCCGCTTGCCGTGGGCTCTTGTGACGTCAGGGGTCAATACAGCGCGGCGTTTTCCCTGACGCGCTGCTCTCGCATCTTCTGATCTCGCGCCTCGACAACGGCACGCCATATCTGCTCGGCCTGCTGCTGAATGGCTGCATCCAAATTCTGGTCACCGATGCTGTCAAGAATGGCCTTCTTATCCAGGTCCATCCTCAACCCCAATTGCTGTTCTTCGCCATGTTCGAACGCGAAGCGAAGGAGCGCGAATCTAGGCGCCTCGTCCCACCATTGGGCGCGGATGAAGCGGACAGGGCCTATCCATTCGAGTCTGCCTTCAAGGCTAGCATCGTTCACGTTCACCATCGCGCGATCCTCTCGTGGCTCAGGCTAAGATACATCGTAGCAGTTAATGAAGGCAGCCGCTGGGAGATTGCCTATGACCAGGATCTCAGCGTCTCGGAGCGCTCGGACGAAAGTCAGCAGTTCCTTTGAGACGTGAGCTGGGCTCGGAGGCCGCGTGACCCCGGGAGGGTGATGCACCGGATCTGGAGATGGATCTGCATACCCATGTTGGGAGGGTCCACGACCCCGAGCAGGAGATTCATATCACCATCGTGGTGATACGTGATATTCGCCAAAGGATCGACATAGTGCCCCGCTAACTCCACCACCGGGTCAATTACCCTAATCCCTCCAGGTGGAGGGGCATTAATTTCCACTTCGTAAACGTGGCCAGGAGATGTTGCGGTCGGAACGACTTGTCCCGTGAGCGCATAATTTCTAGCAACGCCGTATGAGCGGGTTAGGGAGATACACGGGGTATGTTCGGTAGCGCCGCCGATGTGGGTCATGAGCGAGTTAACGCTGAACTGCGCGCCTATTCTGCGTGGGGCAAGTCCAGATAGCCGGAGATCAAATTTGATCAGGTGTGTTCCCGCCCCAACTCCTTTGTAGAATGCCGCCATACTTAACCGCTCCCCCATTTTGAGAGCGACCGTAGCGAGTGACCCATAGGGCAGCAATCGCAGTTTCGGATGCCTCGTCGCGGACCCTGTCATTGCGTAGTCGAATTCTAGTTCTACGGGCCGCGAGCCAAAGCCCTGAGACACTGCCGCCCGGATCAGGACTGCGATTCGGGCGAGACCACGATGCAGCCGCCATGGCCATGGGCCAGCTTCTGGCAGGCATGTACGGCCGAGTCATGCGAAAGTCCGGTCAGGCGCGCGCGCCACAACAAGCCATGCGCTTGGCGGACGCTGGCCACCGCCGAATGCGAACCGCCCAGCGCGCCGGGCGCGCTTGCCTTCGCGGCGCCCGCCGCGTGCTCCGCCTGCGCCGCGCTGGCGTAGGCACCAACCTGGATGCCCCAGGTTCCGCCCGTCGCGCGCACCGGCGCCGAGGCGGCTTCGGCGCGCGCGATCAGGTGGAAGCCGCGACTGTGCCGCCCTGGATCGCCCGGCGGCATCGGCGGGGGCATCAGCAAAGCGACGCGCGTGACAGCGGCGCCGGCGCCATGCTCGCTCCGGGGCGTGAGCCGCGCCACCTCCACCGCATGGCGTCCCGCGCCGCGCCGCGCCGGAGCGTGCCGCGTGGCCGAAGCCACCATCACGGTTGCCCGCCCGCCATGGCGGAGGCCAGGCCGGATATCGAGCGGCAGATCGTTCATGGCGTATGCCTCGGCGGGCGAACGCCGGCGCGGGTAAACACCCTCCAGCGCCGGACCGATCATCGCGACGTAATGACGCGTCTCGTCCGGCAGGGAGCGCTGGTTGCTCAGGTAGTCATCCAACCGATTCGGCCCGCCGTTGTAGGCCGCCAGGAAGGCCGGGGCGCCGTAGATGTCGTAAAGCTCCCGCATGTAGGCGACGCCGGCGATGATGTTGTCATGTGGATCGAACGGATCGGAGCCAAGGCCGTAGCGGTCGCGCAGCTCCTCGTACGTGGCCGGCATCACCTGCATCAGCCCCATCGCGCCCTTGGGCGAGGTGGTGAGCTGCCCGTCCCGGTACTCCTGCCCGCCGGACTCGACCCGCATGAGCGCGCGGACCCACGGCGCGGGCACGTCGAATCGCGTCGATGCCTCTTCGATGTACGGCCCCCACGGGTCGTCCGGCGGGCCAGGCGGCACGTAGTTGCCCCGCGCGTGGGCGGCGTAGACCGCGGCCTGCTGCGGCGCGTTGCTCTCCGGCCCCCGCGTGGCGCAGGCAGCGAGGAGGGCCAGTATCGCGGCACTGCCGGCTGCGCGCAGGAGGGCTGGGAACGCGACGCGATCAGGGGAGCGGGGCATCCGGCCGTGAACCTCCGTCAGGGGCGCGACACGACGACCGATACGGCCGCCGCTCATCGAATCGATCAGGTTTCGCTGCTAAGTCCTTACCCGTGATCGACTCCAATGGCAAGATCGTGTCGCATCACGACCATAACATTCGGAAAGTTTGGGTTTGGTGAAGGGCGCGGCTTAGTGCCTGATCGTCGGAGGCGGAATCGCCGGAGACGCGAATCACGCCCTCAAACGACAGCTCAGCCGAGCAAGTTGATCCGCCAGCGCCGTTCCTCAATGGCGTCGAGCAGCGCGTCGGCGCCGAGCCCCGGCAGGCGGCGCAGCAGGCCGCGCGGGCGTGGGCGGAAGACGTGAGGCTTGGCCTTCTCGCCCCCCACCTCGCGGAGCACGCTATCGACATCGCCGTAGCCGTCGATCAGCCCGAGCGCCAGGGCGCGGTCCCCCAGCATGAAGCTGCCGTCGAACACGGCGGCGTCACCGGACAGGCGCCCCGCGCGGCGGTTCCGCACCCAAGCCTTGAACCGCTCGTGGAGGTCATCAAGCAATCCTTGCGTGAAGGCCACGTCCTCGGGCCGTTCCGGCAGGAACGGATCGAGGCGCGCCTTGTTCTCGCCAGCAGTGTACAGGCGGCGCTCCACGCCAAGCCGGGCGAGCAGCGCCGGAAACCCGAAGCCGCCGCCGAGCACCCCGATCGAGCCGACAATGCTCATCGGGTTGGCCCAGATCCGGTCCGCCGCGCAGGCCAGCCAGTACCCGCCGGAGGCGCCCACCTCCTGGATGACCGCGTGGACCGCGACCCGGTTCTTCTCGGCCTGGCGGCGAATCAGCGTGGCGATCAGATCTGACTGCACCGGCGAGCCGCCGGGGCTGTCGATGTCGAGGATGACCGCGCGCCCGCGCGCCGTGGCGAAGGCACGTTCGATCAGCGGCGCCGCGCCGCGCAGGTTCAGCAGCCCGATCCGGGCGGCGATCAGCCCATGCAACTCCACCACCGGAACGCGGTGCCGCTGCCAGAACGCGAGCCGTGCCATCACCCGACCTTTCGCGCCGCTTCCTCACCGGACAGCCAGGCGCCGCCCACGGTACCGGCGAGGCCGTCGTGGCAGGCTTCCCCGGCGAACGCCAGGCGGCCGTCGCCCAGCGGTTCGGCCAGTGCCGCGCGGGCGCCCGCCTGCCCTGGCGGGACATAGGCGTACGCGCCCCGCGCCCAGGGATCGGCGTCCCAATGCGTCGCCAACCGCGCGCCGCCATAGAACAGCTTTTCGGCCCGCCCGCCGGCCATGCGGCGCAGCTCCGCCACCGCGAAATCGGCGATCGCCGCGTCCCCCTGGCGCGCGAGATCCCAAGCGGGCGAGCCGCCGATCCAGCCCTGCACGTAGTCGCGTCCATGGGGCCAGCATTGGAAGATCATGAACGGCTCGCCGGCGCGCTCCACCCGATGATCGAGCAAACAGTGTCGCGGCAGATCCAGGCGATCGGGCGTGGTGGCGCGCAGCACGATCTTGACCGCGAGCCCCATCGGCAAGGCGTCGATCGCCTCTCGCGTCCGGACCGGCAGGCCCGGCGTGAAGCGGATCGCGCCGGACGCGAGCACGCCGGTCGAGGCGGTGACGATGCACGCGCCAGCCCGCATGGTCCCGCGCGGGGTCTCGATGCGGACGCCACCGGCGCCGGACCAGTCGATCCCGGTTGCCGGGGTGTCCAGCCGGATATCGAGCCCAGCCCCAAGCCGGCGGGCAATGAAGGCGCCGATGCCGCCCTCGGGCACGAGGTTCGCTCCCCAGAGCGCGTTGGCCCGCCAGTCCCGCAGGCTATAGCGGTCGGCATCGACGGCGCAGATCACCGGCCCTTCCCACGCCTCGATCGTCGGCGCCCAAGGATCGTTCGGCAGAGTTCGCGCGACCGAAGCGAGGCTCGTGTCGGAGGACTCGGCCAGAAGCCGGTCGGCGGCCTCCTCGAACCGGCGCCAGGCATCGTCGTAGTCGGCGCACTCGGCCTCGGTCGCCGGACGGGTTCCGATGAAGGTGCGCTTGCAGCGTATCTCGGCGGCGTCGAGCAATGTCTCGCCCGCCTCCCGCGCCAGAGGGACCAGCGGGTTGCGTTCGGCCGCGTGCAGCCAGATCGCGCCCATGTCGAACCAGGCGCCGTCCAGTTCGGGCGGATGCGCGGTCCAGGCACGCCCGCCGATTCGCCCGCTCGCCTCCAGCACCGCCACCCTGCGCCCCTGGCCGACCAGGGCGCGGGCAGCGGCCAAGCCGGCGGCGCCGGCGCCGATCACCACCACGTCCAGGTCACTCATCTGGGCTTACTCCGAAAAAGGCACGGCCCCGTGATCTAAGTAGGCCAGCTCTCAATTCCAGAGCACGTTCGCGGGGTCCGCCGCCAGTTCCCCCCGCTCGACCTGCTTGACCACCTCGGTCAGTCGGGCCTGGGTCGGGGCCGGCACGCCCGCTTCGGCACCCTTCGCGGCGATGTAGCCGTTCATGAACTCGATCTCGGTCCGCCGCCCCTTGGCCATGTCCTGGGCCATCGACGGGCGCTGTAGGTCGCTGCGCGCCTCCCCGCGGGTGCCCGCGAGCATCAGCGCCTCGACCTCGGCGAGAGCGCCGGGATTGCCCTCCCCGGCCCGCGCGAGCTGCTCGGGATCGAGCGCGCCGACCTTGCCCAGCCGGAAACCGAGCGCCTGGCCGACCCGCACCGATTCGGCCCCGAGGCGGATGCACACGCGGCGGATCGCGTCATGGCTGTCGCGCTCATTGCCGCCAAGCCCGGTCGCGGCGGAGACGCCGTTGCGCATTCCGTTCACGCACAGCTTGGTCCACCGCTCGCCCCACAGATTGTCGGTCGCCCGCGTCGTATCGACATCGCCCAGCGCCCGCGCCAAGGCGCGAACGCGCGGCGTGATCCGCCCGTGCGGCTCCCCGACATACAACGATGGCACGTCCGCGCGCCGCGCCATGGTGCGCCGGACATGCCCCGGCTCATACAGATCGAGCGCGAGGCCGCCGCTCACCACGCAGCCGACGGTGCGGCCCCAGCCGACAAGCCCGGCCACGCGCTCCTCGTTGATGCAGTTCTGCATGGAGACGACGAAGCCCCTGGCCGAGAGATAGGGCGCGATCAGCAGCGTCGCCCATTCGGTGTCGTAGGACTTCACGGATACCAACGCGATGTCGATGGGTGCCTCGCGCGCGATGCGCTGCACGTCCGTCAGGTGCAGCGCGGGCACCCACACGGTGCGGGTCTCCTCGGGGGTCATGCCGGACAGCCGCATCCCGCCCGCCCGGATCGCCTCAACATGCGCGGGCCAGGGGTCGATGAGGGTCACGTCATGTCCACGCGCCGCCAGTCCCGCCCCGACATAGCCGCCGACGGCACCGGCGCCGACGACCGCGATCCGATAGGTCATGCCTCTTCCTTGGTTGGTGCGCTGAGTGTGCGGCAGGACCGAAGTGCCGGCAAATCTATGGACCCGCCAGTGTCTATAGATCGGCTCTCGGAACCAGCCCACGGCGGCGAATCAAAGGGCGAT
>DATFDN010000059.1:0-2974 GCA_035252035.1 Acetobacteraceae bacterium
CACGGGCGGACGCCGGGGGCGTTGGCCGACATCGCCCGGATCGAGGCGCTGTGGGCCGACACGCGGGCGCGGTTCGGCGGACCCTTCCTGTTCGGCGCGGGCTTTAGCGCCGCCGACGCCATGTTCGCCCCGGTGGTGGCCCGGTTCCTGACATGGCGGCCGGAGTTAGGCACGGATAGTCGGGCCTACTGCAATTCAGTGCGGGACCACCCGCGGGTTGCCGCGTGGTACGACGCGGCGGCGCGCGAGCCTCCCTCCTGGCTGCTCGCCGACTACGAGACCGCGCCTTGAGGCGATTGCCGGGCGTCCCCGCCAGGCCCATATGAGGGTCATGTCTAATCCTGATCCCGAATCCACGCCCGAGCCCAAGGCGCCGCCCTCGCCCCCACCGCCCCCCATGCCGAAGGAAATCGGCGGTCCGGCGGGTCCGGAGCCAACGCGCTATGGCGATTGGGAGCGGAAGGGGCGCTGCATCGATTTCTGATCGCCACAGGCGCCCCGCCGGGCCAGCGCCGCAAGGAGCGTGTTCTCCAGCAGGCAGGCGATCGTCATAGGGCCGACGCCGCCGGGAACCGGCGTGATCGCACCGGCGACACGCCGGGCCTCGGCGAAGGCAACATCGCCGACCAGGCGGTTATCGGGCAGACGATTGATGCCGACATCGATCACCGTGGCGCCCCTGGCGATCCAGTCCCCGCGCACCAGCTCCGCCCGGCCCACGGCGGCGACCAGGATCTCGGCCTGCCGGCAGATACCAGCCAGGTCGCGGGTGCGGCTATGCGCCACGGTCACGGTGGCGTCCCCAGCCAGCAGGAGGGACGCCATGGGCCGCCCGACGATGGCGGAGCGGCCAAGGACCACGGCCCGCGCGCCGCGTGTCCTCACCCCGGCGGCGTTGAGCAGCTTCATGACTCCGCGCGGGGTGCAGGGGGCGAGCGCGGGCAGCCCGTCCACCAGCCGGCCCGCGTTCAGGGGATGGAACCCGTCCACGTCCTTGGTGGGGTCGATCTGTTCGATCACCGCACGGACGGCGATATGCGCGGGCAGCGGAAGCTGCACGAGGATGCCGTCTACGTCGGGGTCGGCGTTCAGCCGGTCGATTTCGGCAAGCAGCGCGGCTTCGGCGGTCTCGGCGGGCAGACGGAGGGTGCGCGCGGCGATGCCGACGGCGGCTGCCGCCCGGTCCTTGTTGCGGACGTAGACGGCGCTGGCCGGGTCATCGCCGACCAGCACCACGGCCAGGCCCGGACGGATGCCGAGCGCGGCCACCTGCGCGGCGATCTCGGCCCGCAACGCGGCGGCGACGGCACGGCCATCGATGAGGCGGGCGGCCGGCTCAGAATCCGACACGGCTCACGACGCTCATCTCGATCTCGCCCAGCAGCATCCGGAACGCCTGGAGCAGCAGGATCAGGATGACAGGGCTGATGTCGATGCCGCCGAGATTGGGCAGCAGATTGCGGATCGGGCGCAGCGCCGGGTCGGTCGCCCGATAAAGGAAGTCGCCGATGGTCCAGACAAGGCGGTTGCGGGTGTCGAGCACGCCGAAGCCGGCGAGCATCGAGAACACCGCCGCGGCAATCACGACCCAGATATAGATGTCAACGGCGCGATCGATCAGCCAAAAGAAGGCCAGCATGGTTCCGGGCACCTGTGGATGGCGCCTCTTACCGGGCGGGCGCGGCCTCGGCAACCAATCGTGTGACGCCGCTTGACTTGCTCAGCCCGCCTCCGCATGTTCCGCCCGCCTTGGGGCTGTAGCTCAGCTGGGAGAGCGCCTCGTTCGCAATGAGGAGGTCAGGGGTTCGATCCCCCTCAGCTCCACCATCGTCCGGATGATTCGTGCTGCCGGGCCGGGGCCATGGCAGCGCCATCCCGATACGATTTAGTCATCAATCTGGCGTATCCGACGGACCGCAAGCCGTGGCTCGGGGCGCCGATCGTGACTCTGCTTCGTTCCTTAATCCTGAACCCGGCCGCGATTTGGGCGATTGGCTGCGTGCTCCTCGCCTGGTTCCTCGGCTCAGCCGCTATCGCCCTCATCGGCTGCCGGCGTCTGATCACGGAACTTCGCGCCGCGCGCGAGCGCATCACCGAAACGGCGGACTCCATCGCGTTCGCGCGCGATTACGAGTCCGTCTCGGACATGCTCTCCGCCCTGCGCATCCTCGGCCCCCGTTGGCGCGAGTTCCGTGACAGCCTCCTCGTGCCGGAGACGGGCGGGCGGCCCGTGAGCGCCACCGTCCCTGCCAACGCATGGTTCGAGCTATCGCCGCTGCTGCGCGCGGCGGGCCTCGATCCGCGTTACCACGGGGCGTTGCCGAACCTGCTGGTCGGGGCTGGGCTGCTGTTCACCTTCGCCGGACTGGCCGCCGCGCTCGGCTCGGCGGGCGATATCGTCACTGAAGCGGCGAGTCAGGCCGCTCGCAACCAGGCGTTGCAAAAGCTCCTCGATGCCGCCTCGTTCAAGTTCATCACCTCCCTAGTGGGATTGTCCCTCTCCATCGCCTACGCCCTGGTCTAGCGGAAAGCGTGCCTTCGTCCCACAGAAAAGGCATTGGACGGCTTTCTCGCCGCCCTTGAGCACCGCATCCCGCTCCGCACCGCCGCCACCGCTCAAGAGGAGGGGAACAAGCTCGCCCGGCGCCAGCTCGCCCAGCTTGAGACGTTCTCGACCGATCTCGCCGTTTCAATGGGATCGGCGATGGACGCCGCCTTCGACCAACGGCTGGGCGATCACATTGGGCCGCTAACCGAGGTGATCCGCCAACTCGCCGCCGGTCTGAGTGAACGCAACGAGAGCGCCATGGCGCAGATGCTGGACGCGTTCCTGCAAAAGCTGCAAGGCGGCGCGGGCGAGCGCATGAACGAGGTGGCCGACCGCCTCGCCCGCCTTGGCGACGGCCTGCACGGGCTGCAAACGGGTCTGCAAGACGCGGCGGGGCGCATGGCGGACGCGGCAGATACGATGGCC
>DATFDN010000060.1:0-13447 GCA_035252035.1 Acetobacteraceae bacterium
GCCAACGCCTCCGCCATGGCGACCGGGCACATGCTGGGCGACACGGGCGATTTCAGCAATTTCATCTATGCCGGGTTTCCAGTGCCGAGCGCCGCGAACAGCGTGACGCCGTTCCTGGAATCCGACCCGGTGCTGGGCGACGTGGATGAACATTTCTCGGGCAACTTTCTGGACGAGGAAACGATCCTGGCCGCGGCGCGGCTGCGGGGGCTCTCCACGGCCAGCATCGGCAAGCTCGGCCCAGCGCTGATCTTCGACCACACCGCGCGGAGCGGGGAAGAGACGATCATCGTGGACGACTCGACCGGCCGCCCATCTGGCATCCCGCTCAACGCCGAAATGAAGGCGGCGCTCGCCAAGGCCGGGCTCGGTGAGCAGGCGCCGAGCCGGGGCGAGAACGCGAAATCCGGCAACTTCGCGACTCCCGGCACCGATGCCGCCAATGTGGGCCAGCAGGATTGGTTCACCGCCGTCGCGACCAAGGCCGTGCTGCCGATCTTCAAGTCGCGCGACAAGCCGTTCGTGCTGGTGTTCTGGTCGCGTGATCCGGACGGCACGCAGCATAACCAGGGCGACAGCCTCGATCGGCTGGTCCCCGGCATTAACGGCAAGACCTCCTTCGCGGGCATCCGCAACGCCGACAACGATCTCGCCGCGTTGATGAACGCATTGCGCGAGAACGGGCTGGGGGACGAGACCGACGTGATCCTGACCTCCGATCATGGCTTTTCCACGATAAGCAAGGAAAGCGCCACAAGCTTTGCCGCGACGCAGAACTATCCCGACACCGTGCCCCATCAACTGCCACCTGGGTTCTTGGCGATCGACCTCGCCCATGCGCTCGGATTGCGGCTCTTCGATCCGGATTCGAACGGCGCGGCGATCGGCCCTGGCCAGCATACCAAGCTCTCCAATGGACTGATCGGCGATGACGCAGAGCATCCTGGGGTGGTGGTGGCCGCGAACGGGGGATCGGATCTGATCTACTTGCCGGCGGGCGATCAGACCCTTGCCGCGCGCATCGTCACCGCGCTCGCAGCGCAGGATTATGTCAGCGGGTTATTCGTCGATTCCCGCCTGGGCAGCTACGCGGGCACGCTGCCGCTATCGGCGATCGCGCTGGAGGGCGCGGCGATCACGCCCATGCCCGCGATCGTTGTCGGTTTCCGCAGCTTCAGCACCGGTTGCGCCGATCCCACCACATGTGGGGTGGAGGTGGCCGATACCGGATTGCAGCAGGGCCAAGGGATGCACGGCAGTTTCAGCCGGGCCGACACGCGCAACATCATGGGCGCGATCGGACCGGACTTCCGCGCCCATTTCGTTGATCCGGCGCCGGCCAGCAACGCCGATCTCGGCAAAACCATCGCCGCCATCCTGCATTTGGACATCCCAGACAAGGGCAGGCTAGCCGGACGCGTGCTGAGCGAGGCGATGCCGAACGGCGTGGTTCCGCCATTTCGGCGCGATATTCAGCGCTCGGCACCCGACGATGGCGGACGGATCACGGCGTTGATTGTCCAGACGGTCGGGGAGACACGCTATTTCGACGCGGCTGGCTATCCTGGGAGCACCTTGGGCCTGCCCGCCGAGATCCAGCCGGCGGGGCAGAGTTAATCTGCAAGCGTCGCGAAACCCTTTAAGGCATTAACCTTGCGGATTTTTAGCGCCGACCGGACGCGGAGATCGAGCAACGCGGCCAACTCCTGTTCATGTGCGTAGTCCGGCATCAACGCCGCCAACCGCGCGTCGCGCCGGGTCGCCGGGTGCAGATAAATCTCGCTGACCCCGTCAGGCAGCGCACCGACTAGACTCAGCAAACGCTCGGCGGTCATCGCGCCGGTCCAGCGCAGGCCGAAGCAGTGATCATTCATGATCAGACCGGCGCGGCGTGCCTGGCGCCGGAGCACGCGCGTCCAGGCCAGCAACGCGCGCTCGGACAGGGCGGAGGCGTGCAGGGGCGGCTCCGAGGGAACGCGGATGGCGCGCAACCCGTAGGCGCGGCCGATCTCTATCATCAGGCGCCCAATGGCCGGATGGAGGTGCATATGCTTGTGCGCGTTCGCGTGGTCGAGCCTCAGCCCGGTCGCGGCGAAGGCGGCGAACTGGGCGCGAATCTCGGCGGCCAGCTGGCGGCGGACGCGGGGGCGCATGAAGTAGCGAAACCCCAGGCGAAGCTGATCGGACGGAAATTGCCCGTCGGCATCAACCAAATCGGGGATCGCGGCACGCGGCAGCACCGCCGGACCCTCGATCACCACAAGATGCAAGCCGACGGCGAGCGTTGGCATGGCGCGCGCCCGGCGCACCGCGTCGGCCGCCGCCGGCCCCGCGACCATCAGGCTCGCGGCGGCCAAGATACCGTCGCGATGCGCGCGCTCGACCGCCTCGTTCACCGCCTCGGACAAACCGAAATCGTCGGCGGTGACGATCAGGCGCTTGGCCGGCGCGTTCACGCCGCCTTGTGGCGCTCGCGCAGGAACTGAAAGAACTCCACGCCCTCGCGCAGCCGCCGCCTCATCATCTGCGGGCTGCGCGCCATCTCCCCCACGATCGCCGCGATCTTCGGGGCACGGAAGTAGAACTGCTTGTAGAACGTTTCCACGCTGTCGAAGATCTCACTATGGCTCAGATGCGGATAGTGAAGCGGCGCGATCTGGATGCCGTGCTCGTCCACCAGCTCGGCGTGGCCCGCATCCAGCCAGCCATTCGCAACTGATTGATCATAAAGGAAAGTTCCAGGATACGGGGCAGCCAGCGAGACCTGGATCGTGTGCGGGTTGATTCGGGTCGCGAAGCGGATCGTCTCCTGGATCGTCTCCTTGGTCTCGCCCGGCAGGCCGAGGATGAAGGTGCCGTGGATCTTGATGCCGAGCTCGTGGCAGTCGCGGGTGAACCGCTCCGCGACCTCGATCCGCATCCCTTTCTTGATGTTGTGCAGGATTTGCTGGTTGCCGCTCTCGTAGCCGACCAGCAGTAGGCGCAGCCCGTTGTCCTTCAGCACCTTCAGCGTCTCGCGCGGCACGTTCGCCTTGGCGTTGCACGACCAGGTGACGCCGAGCTTCCCGAGCTCCCTCGCGATCGCCTCGGCGCGGGGAAGGTTGTCGGTGAAGGTGTCGTCGTCGAAGAAGAACTCGCGCGCCTGCGGGAAACAGGATTTCGCCAGCCGGATCTCCGCCGCGACATGCGCGGGGCTGCGCACCCGGTAGCGGTGCCCCCCCACGGTCTGCGGCCACAGGCAGAACGTGCAACGCGACTTGCAGCCTCGTCCGGTGTAGAGCGAGACGTATGGGTGCAGCAAGTAGCCGATGAAGTAGTCCTCGATACGCAGGTCGCGCTTGTACACCTCGGTGACGAACGGAAGCTGGTCCATATCCTCCAGGATCGCGCGGTCCTTGTTGTGAACGACGGCGCCCGCGCCATCGCGCCATGAGATGCCATCGACGGCCGCGAAGTCGCGGCCCTCGGCGATCTCCTTGATGGTGAAATCAAATTCGTTGCGGGCGACGAAGTCGATCGCCGTGCCGGCTTGGCGCAGGCTCTTCTCCGCCTCCACCGCCACCTTCGCGCCGACCATGCCGACCTTCAGGCCAGGCACCTCCTGCTTCAGCCGGGCCGCCACACGGACGTCGGAGGCAAAGGACGGGGTGGAGGTGTGGATCACGCAGAGATCCCGCCCGCGCGCCGCGTCCAGCACCGCCTCCAGGGTCAATCGCGCGGGCGGGGCATCGATCAACTTGCTGTCAGGCACCAGCGCGGCCGGCTGGGCGAGCCAGGTCGGATACCAGTAGGAGCGGATTTCCCGCCTCGCCTGGTACCGCGACCCGGCCCCGCCATCGAAGCCATCGAACGAGGGCGGCTGGAGGAACAGCGTCTTCATCATCCTGGCGTTAGTCCTTCACAGAGGGAGCGGCCACGGAAGAGGCAGGAGCGGGACCGTCGGCGTGCATCCGATGGCCGCGCCACTCCACCTCAAGGCCGGCATAGCTCGCGGCCATCACGACCACCGACATAAGATCCCGCAGCGGCAGAAGCCAGGTGGGCGCGGTGATGGCTGGCTCGCGCGGCAGCCAGCGTCCCAGGGCACGGTCCACCGCCCAGGCTGAGGCGGCGCGCGCAACCCAGGCCGCCGCCAGCACCATCCAGGCCCAGACGGCGCCGGCGCTGAGCAGGAGGGCGAGCAAGGCCCAGGCGATCGGGTATTGCAGCGCCGAGGCGGCGAAACCGGCCGGCACCAGGGCGCGGATGGTCCGTGCCCAGCGCAGCTCGTGGCGAAAGAGGGCGACGAAACTCGCCTCTGGCACCGTGGTCAGCGGCACCGTGTCGGCAAGCCGCACCGCGAGGCCGAGTCCGGCCACCTTGCGCCCCAGGGCGTTGTCGTCGGCCAAGTGCCCGACCAGCGCGGCGAGTCCACCGATCGCGGCGAGCGTCTCTCGGCGGAGCGCCATGGTCGCACCCAGGCAGTCCCGCCGCCCCATGGCGCGCGCGAGCAGCGCGCCGGGCAGGAAGGCGTGGGTGATCTGCGTCGCCCCAAGGCGCGCGGGCAGGGCCGGCGTGGCAGGCAGTCCGGCATAGAGCGTCGTCACGAGGCCCGTGCCCGGCGCCCGCAGCGCCGCGACAAGGCGGCTGACGTAATCAGGGGCGCAGTGCAGGTCGGAATCGGCGATCACCAGAATGTCATGTCGGGCGGCTCGCATCATGTTGATGAGATTGGCCACCTTCCGATTCGGGCCGTGCTGCGTCGGGTCCACCACCAGGGCGAGATCGCGGCCAGGAAAGCGCGCTTGCAGGCGCCGCACCACCCGGATCGCCGGATCGGCGGCATCCTGCACGCCGAACACGACCTGGAACGCGGGATAGTCCTGACGGCAGACCGAGCCGAGCGCCGCGTCCAGCAGCGGTTCGTCACCGTGCAGCGGCTTCAGTACCGTGACCGGCGGACCCGGCTCGGCCGGGGCGCGCGGCCGGCGGCAAAACCGAACCACCGCCAACGCGCCGGCCGCGCACTGGCCGGCACCGATGACAGCCAGCGCCGCCGCGAGCCCAGCCAGCGCGAGCACCGCCGCGACTCAGCCAGCCGTGAGAAGCTGCGCCTTGCGCGCCGACATCCCCAGCGCCCCCACGGCGGCGGCGACGATGTCCTTGGGCGTGAGCCGCGCGACAGCCAATTGCTTGGCCTGGCTGTCATGGTCGATGAAGATGTCGGGCAGGACCATGGGGCGCACCTTGAGGCCCCGGTCCAGCAGGCCTTTCCAGGCAAGGTGGTGCAACACCGCCGCGCCGAACCCGCCGATGGCGTTCTCCTCGATCGTGATGAGCACCTCGTGATGGCGGGCGAGCTGCTCGATCAGGGCAGTGTCGAGGGGCTTGGCGAAGCGCGCGTCGGCAACCGTCGTCGGCAGGCCCCGCGCCCCCAGCTCGTCGGCGGCGCGCAAAGCATCGGCCAGCCTTGTGCCGAAGGAGAGGATGGCGACGCTGCCGCCCTCGCGCAGCAGCCGGCCCCTGCCGATCTCCCACGCCTCGCCCCGCTCGGGCAACGTCGCCCCGAGGCCCTCGCCGCGCGGGTAGCGCAGCGCGCTCGGCCGGTCATTGATCGCGGCGGCGGTGGCCACCGCATGGACCAGCTCGGCCTCGTCGGACGGACCCATGATGACGAACCCCGGCAGGCAGCCGAGATAGGTCACGTCGAAGCTGCCGGAGTGCGTGGCGCCGTCCGCGCCCACCGGCCCCGCGCGGTCCATGGCGAAGCGCACCGGAAGGCCCTGGATGGCGACATCGTGGACCACTTGATCGTAGGCGCGTTGCAGGAAGGTCGAGTAGATGGCGCAGAATGGCTTCATCCCATCGCAGGCGAGGCCGGCGGCGAAGGTCACGGCGTGCTGCTCGGCGATGCCGACATCGAAGCTGCGGTCCGGGAAGCGCTTGGCGAACCGGTCGATCCCGGTCCCTGACGGCATGGCGGCGGTGATGGCGACGATATTGGGATCGCGCTCGGCCTCCGCGATCAGCGCCTCGGCGAAAACCTTGGTGTATTGCGGCGGGCCGGGCGGGGCCTTGGCCTGCTCGCCAGTGATGACGTCGAACTTCGAGACGCCGTGATATTTGTCGGCCGACTTCTCGGCCGGGGTGAAGCCCTTGCCCTTGACGGTTATGGCGTGGACCAGGATCGGCCCCTGCTCCTCGGCCTCGCGCACGTTGCGCAGCACCGGCAGCAGATGGTCGAGGTTGTGCCCGTCGATCGGGCCGACGTAGTAGAAGCCCAGCTCCTCGAACAGCGTGCCGCCGGTCAGGATGCCGCGCGCGTATTCCTCGGCCTTGCGCGCCGTGCGCTCGATCCCCCTGGGGAACCGCTTCGCCATCTTGATGCCGAGGTCGCGCAGGCTGAGGAAGCTGCGCGAGGACATCAGCCGCGACAGATAGGCGCTCATCGCGCCCACCGGGGGCGCGATCGACATGTCGTTGTCGTTGAGAATGACGATCAGCCGCGAGTGGCGCGCGCCCGCGTTGTTCATCGCCTCGTAGGCCATGCCGGCGCTCATCGCGCCATCGCCAATGACACAGATCACGTTGCGGTCATCGGGCTCGCCGCGGGCGGCCTTCAGGTCGCGCGCCACGGCCATGCCAAGTCCGGCCGAGATCGAGGTGGATGAGTGCGCCGCGCCGAACGGGTCGTACTCGCTCTCCACGCGGCGCGTGAAGCCCGAAAGCCCGCCGCCTTGGCGCAACGTGCGGATGCGGTCGCGCCGACCCGTGAGGATCTTGTGCGGGTAGGCTTGATGGCCGACGTCCCATAGCAGCCGGTCGCGCGGCGTGTCGAAGATGGCATGGATCGCCACCGTCAGCTCCACCACGCCGAGCGAGGAGCCGAGATGCCCGCCGGTGACGGAAACCGCATCGATGGTTTCCGCGCGCAGCTCGTCGGCGAGCTGGCGAAGCTGCTCGGCGGAGAAGTTGCGCAGGTCGGCCGGGCTACGCACGCGATCGAGCAACGGGGTGCTCACTGGGCTCATGCTGTCATTTCTCCCAACCCTCAGCGACGACGCGAGACAACGAAATCGGCGAGGGCGAGCAGCAAGCGCGCCTTCTCGCCAAAGCTCTCCAGATGCAGGGCGGCCTGCCGTGCCAGCATCTCCGCCTGCTGGCGCGCGCGCGCCGCGCCCAGGATGCCCACCAAAGTGGCCTTGCCCGCCGCCGCGTCCTTGCCGGCGGTCTTGCCCGTCTCTTCGGTGGTTCCCTCGGCGTCGAGCAGGTCGTCGGCGATCTGGAACGCCGCGCCCAGATCCCGCCCATAGGCGGCAAGCATGTGGCGCTGCGGCAGGGGCGCGCGCCCCAGGATCGCGCCCGCCTCGGCGCTGAACTGGATCAGTCGCCCGGTCTTCAGCGCCTGAAGCCGCGTGATCTGCGCGGCGTCCAAGTCCTGGCCTTCCGCCAGAATGTCGATCATCTGCCCACCGACCATGCCGCGCGCCCCAACGGCGCCGGCCAGCCCGCTCACCAGCTCGCACCGCGCCTGCGGGTCGGAATGGGTATCGGGATCAGCCAGGACTTCGAAGGCACGCGCCTGGAGCGCGTCACCCACCAGGATGGCGGTCGCCTCGTCATAGGCGCGATGGCAGGACGGCTTGCCGCGGCGCAGATCGTCATTGTCCATCGAGGGCAGGTCGTCATGAACGAGAGAATAGGCGTGCAGCATCTCGATCGCCGCGCCCACTCGCGCCGCGCATGTCGGAGACACGGCGAAAAGATCCGCGCTCCGCATGGCAAGAAACGCGCGCAACCGCTTGCCGCCGCCTAGCGTGGCGTAGCGCATCGCCTCCATCAAGCGTGCCTCCGCGCCCTCCGCTGGGGGCAACAGCCGGTCGATCGCCTCCTCGACCACCCCGGCCGTCCGGCTCAGGGCGGCTTGGAGATCATCTCTTGCCACTGTCACATCCATGCGAACCCACTCATTGACTCGGTCGCCGCTGAAGCCCGCACGGGCGATCACACCACAACCACGCCATATAACAATGGTCACGGCTCAAAAGTCGGGGCTCCACACCTGGAGCCCGCGACCTGTTGCCAAATAGCTACACCCTCGAAGATGTGTGGCGTGCCTGCATCGATCGGTTCGGGAAGAACCGCTATGTGCATCCGCGCACCGAGTCGCCAGTCATCTCCGGTGGCACCGGTTCCGGCCAGAAGGCCCCGCCGGATTGCGGTGATGCGGGGTGGGTCGTATGTCGGGCTGATGTTGCCGAGCCGGAATCGAGATGCCAAGGGGATCCCTATGTTGAAGGTCATCCTGGCCCAGCCCCGCGGCTTCTGCGCTGGGGTCGAGCGGGCGATCGAGATTGTGGAACGGGCGCTGAAGAAGTTCGGTCCGCCGATCTATGTCCGCCACGAGATCGTGCATAACCGGCACGTCGTCGAGGATCTGCGCACGCGGGGCGCCGTCTTCGTTGATGAACTTAACGAGATCCCACCCGGATCCATGACCATCTTCTCGGCCCACGGCGTGGCACGCCGGGTCGAGGAGCTTGCCGCCGAGCGCGGCCTGCCGGTGATTGACGCAACTTGCCCGCTCGTCGCCAAGGTTCATAACGAAGGCCGTCGCTACGCCCGCCAGGATCGCGAGATCATTCTCGTGGGACATGCCGGCCATGCGGAAGTGGAAGGCACGATCGGCCAGATCGACGGCACCGTGCATCTGGTGCAAACTGTCGCCGACGCGGAGCGGCTTCAAGTTCGCGATCCTGAAAAGCTCGCCTACATCACCCAGACCACGCTCTCGGTGGACGACACGCGCAGCATCATCGCCGCGCTCAAGGCGCGCTTTCCCGCGATCGTCGGCCCCGACGTGCGCGACATCTGCTACGCCACCCAAAACCGTCAGCAGGCGGTGCGGGAGTTGGCCAAGGCCGTGGATGTGCTTCTGGTCGTGGGCTCGAAGAACAGCTCCAACTCCAACCGCCTGCGCGAGATCGGCGAGGAGCTCGGCATACCGTCGCACCTGATCGATGACGCCGCCGACCTGCGCCCCGAATGGCTTGCGGGCGTGCGCGCGATCGGCGTCACCGCAGGCGCCTCCGCGCCCGAGACGCTGGTGCAGGGCGTGTTGCAGGGGTTGCGCCGCTTCGCCGAGATCGACATTTGCACGCTGGCAGGGGCTGCCGAGAATGTCCGGTTCCGCTTCCCCGCTGAGCTTGCCGACGCTTGAAGGAGAAGAAGATCGAATGCCCGTCCCGCTGAACCAGGCGATCCGTGTTGGCGCCTACGTGGTCAAACAGCATCTCAAGGGGCGCCGGCGCTATCCGCTTGTCCTGATGCTGGAGCCACTCTTTCGCTGCAACCTCGCCTGCGCCGGGTGCGGGAAGATCGACTATCCGGCGCCGATCCTGAACCAGCGCCTGTCGCTTGAGGATTGCATCGAGGCGGCTGAGGAGTGCGGCGCGCCGGTCGTCGCCATCGCCGGCGGCGAGCCGCTGCTGCACAAGGAGATGCCGCAGATCGTCCGCGCGCTGCTCGATCGCGGCAGGTTCGTCTATCTCTGCACCAATGCGCTGCTGCTTGAGAAGAAGCTCGACCAGTTCGCGCCGCACCGCAATTTCGCCTTCGACGTGCATCTCGACGGCGACCGCGACATGCATGACCGCTCGGTAAGCCAGGCGGGCGTGTTCGACCGTGCCGAGGCGGCGATCCGCGCCGCCAAGGCGCGCGGCTTCCGCGTGTGCATCAACGCCACGCTCTTTGAGGGCGCCGAGCCTGACCGCGTGGCGAGTTTCCTTGATCACGTCGGCGAGATTGGCGTGGACGGGGTGATGATCTCGCCCGGCTATGCCTATGAGCGCGCCCCCGACCAGGAGCACTTCCTGAACCGCCGAAAGTCGAAGGAGCTGTTCCGCGCCGTCTTCCGCCAGGGGAAGGGCAGGGGGTGGAAATTCAACCAGTCCTCGCTGTTCCTCGATTTCCTCGCCGGCAACCAGCGGTATCGCTGCACCCCCTGGGGCAAGCCGACGCGCAATGTGTTCGGCTGGCAGCGGCCCTGCTACCTGCTGGGCGAGGGCTACGCCAAGACCTTCCAGGAGCTGATGGAAACGACCGAGTGGGACAGGTATGGCACCGGCAACTACGAGAAGTGCGCCGATTGCATGGTCCATTCGGGCTACGAGGCGACGGCGGTGATGGACGCCGTGCGCAATCCGTTGAAGGCGCTGCGGGTGGCAGTCCGTGGGCCGCGCACCGAAGGCCCGATGGCGCCCGAAATCCCGCTGGAGAACCAGCGCCCGGCGGAGTTCGTGTTCCGCCGCCATGTCGATCACGCGATGGAGCGGATCGCGGCGAACGGGAAGATCGACAAGGTGGCGGAAGTGGCGGAGTGAGGCCTCCGTATGATCCGAAGCATCCAGATTCCGAAGCTGGCGAAGACCGTGGTCCCGGTGGCCATCGCCCTCACCCTGCCGGCCATGGCGACCCTTGCGCAGGGTGGCTCCCAGAATCTGTCGGCCACTGCAACCGTGCAGCCAGATGGGGGCACGCCATCGCAGCGCAACCCGCTGCTCGCTGACAACGGCAAGGTGCGCATCAACAAGCTGGTCGGCACCGATGTCTACAACGTCAAGGACCAGAAGCTCGGCAGCGTCGATGACGTGCTGGTGGGCGCGGATGGCCAGCCGGAGGTCATCCTCTCCGCCGACGGCAGGCTGGTGCAGGTGCCGTGGAACCAGCTCTATTTCGGCAACGCCAAGCTGAACAGCCACAACAAGGTCATCCTGCCCGATGCGACCCCGCAATCGCTGAAGCAGGCGCCGGAGTTCCGCTACACCGCGGGGCGTTGACCGCGCTCCTCATCCCAACCCTCTCCTGCAAGCGGGAGAGGGGGCGTTGCACGCATGGTCCTCGCCAACCATGCCCCTTCCCCCTACGGGGATGGATGGCAGGAGTTCCAGCCCTGCTCTGGCATTTCCCCTGAACGGGGCTGCCGCCTCTCTCGTTCCAATTCCAATCTAATGCTTCCGTCGGCTTCGCCCCGCTGCTACCGTTGCCCCTGGCCACGGCGGGAGGGACGCGATGGCAGCACACGCCGGGCAACAGGCGCCGGCCCGCGGGCTGGAGACGGGGCTCGCCCTCCTGTTCGGGTGCGCGGCGCTGGCCGCCGTGCTGTGGCTCGCCTTCCGGGGCGGAGACCTCGGCGACCGGCAGTTCGAGATCCTGCGCATCGTGCTGGCGCTGGCCGGCGGCGGGGTGGGCGCGGTGATCCCCGGCTTCCTGGATCTGAACGTCAAGGCCGGCGCCGCGCTGGCGCTGCGCGCCGGCGGGGCGCTGGCGGTGTTCGTGGTGCTGTACTTCTGGTCCCCCGCGCACTGGACACCGCCCTCTCCGGGGCCGGTGATCCAGCACACGGGCGGGACCGGCTCGCCGGCGCTGAACGGCACAGGGAACAGCGTTGTCATCAACGGCGTCCCAGCGCGATGAGACGCGTGCCCTTCGGTCTGTTGCTCCTGCTCGCAGGGGCGGCTCCGGCCGCCGCGCCGGTCGAGCAGGCCACCGGCGGCTGGTGCAGCCCGGCGGTGAACGGCAGCAACAACCAGGTCGTCTGCAACGGCGTGGACCCGCGCGCCATGGCGCGGCTCAACGATCAGCTTGATTCGATGGATCTCAGCCTGAGGCAGAAGACCGAGGAGGCCAACGAGTGGGCGCGGCGATACACCGAGCTGAACGCGCAGTTCGAGGAGACCAAGAGGCAGCTCGCGGCCAAGGGCGACGACCCGGCCCTGGTCCAGGCGGCGCAGGATCTGCTGCGCGAGGGCAAGCTGGAGGAGGCGCGCAAGATCTACGACCGGCTGATCGCCTCCGACGAGGGGAACGTGGACCGCGCGGCGCAAGACCACTTCAGCCGCGCCAGCATCTTCGCCCTCCAGTTCCGCGTGGCCGATGCGATCCCGGACTACGCCAAAGCATACCAGTATCGCCCGGACAACGCGCGCTATGCTGGTGATTACGCAAGTGCGCTCTGGAGGCAGAGGGACTACCCCAAGGCGGAAGCGGTGCTGCGAGGGCTTCTGCCGCAAGCCCGCACTCTCGCGGCGCAGGATCCCGCCGCCCACCGGCCCAACCTGGGGCGGACGCTCACCATCCTGGGCCTTGTCTACGACGACACGCACCGCTTCGCCGAGGCGGAGGCGGCCCTCAGGGAGGCCGCCGACATCCGGCGCGCGCTGGCCGCGCGGAGCCCCGCCGCCTACCGGCCCGCCCTGGCGCAGACGCTCAACAACCTGGGCAATCTCTACCGCGACACGCACCACTTCGCCGAGGCGGAGGCGGCCTACACGGAGGCTGCCGGCATCCAGCGCGAACTGGCCGCGCAGAACCCCGCCGCCTACCGGCCCGACCTGGCGACGATGCTCACCAACCTGGGCAATCTCTATGCCGACACGCACCGCTTCGCCGAGGCGGAGGCGGCCCTCAAGGAGGCGGCCGGCATCCGGCGCGAGCTGGCCGCGCAGAACCCCGCCGCCTACCGCGAGGACTTGCAGAGAACCCTCTCCAACCTCGCCCTTCTTTACCGCGCCATGCACCGCGAGAGCGACGCGAAAGCCCTGGAGGCTGAGGCGATGTAAGGAATGATACCAACCCGCATAGGCTCTGACCCTCTCTCAATGTCACTGCGAGCGACGCGAAGCAGTCCAGGCGGATTGATCCGTGCCCTGCGCCTGGATCGCCACGCCGCCGCATGCGGCGGCTCGCGATGACGGGTGGGTCAGAATCTACGCCGGTTGGGATGATTCCGCGCGGCAAGTCTCCTGGAGAACCCGGCCGCGCCGTCTTGCCGCAAGAGCGGCGGCTCGATTCCCTCGCTCGCTTCAGTCCGGGAGGCAAGGCTTTCAGCGCATTTTCAGGCTGATACCACCGCCCTTGGTCCTGACCCATACCGTCATGCCCGTGAAAGCGGGCATCCAGGCCCACATGCACCGTGCTTCGTGCGGTTCCCCTGAATTCCCGCTTTCGCGGGAATGACGGCGTGACGGTCAAAGTCTACGGCGGCTGCCATGGCTGTGTTGCCGCGTTGTTTCACCTCTCCCCTATCTCCTCCCGCAAGGGGAGGGGACGAGATGGATGCCTCCCCTTTCCCTTGTGGAAAGGGATCGGGCGGAGGGACGTTACCGCCGCGTTGCTTGCAACGAGTAGCTGAGCGGCAGCCATGGCCTGTCGGGCCAGCGCTAGAGGCCGTCCGCGCCTTCGACCAAGTGGGCGAACATGCGCCACGTCACCCCGTCATGCTCATGCAGCCAGTCGAGGCGCAGGCCGGCCGCGATCAGCGCCGAGACCACGTCTCCCAGCGGGTGCATCCATTGATGCGTCTCCGCGTTGCGAAGCACCGCTTGCGGGTCCGCGTAGTCGCAGGTCTCGGTCAATGTCAGCGGCTCGCGCGCCAGGTACGGGGCGAACCAGCCGGGGCGGCCGTCCG
>DATFDN010000061.1:0-8573 GCA_035252035.1 Acetobacteraceae bacterium
GCGCCCTCGCGCGCGAAGGCGATGGCCGCCGCGCGACCGATGCCGGACGAGGCGCCCGTGATGACCACTGTCGCATTCGTCAGATCGCGCATGTTTGCCTCCGCCGCTTGCCATCTGTTGTCACGCGAACGCGGGCCGGCCCCGCCCGTTGCCGGAACTCCGCCTCGCCGGGCGGCGTTGCACCTGCCAAGGCAGCGCGGCGCCGCCGCGGCATCCGGGAGCAGCAGAATGGCCCAGCAGATACCGCTCGACACCGCCGCGCTGGCGGGGCACGCGGCCGATCATGGACGGACGACGGAGATCGCCGCCGACCTCGCGTACCGGCGGCTGCTGCTGGTCAATGTCGCCTTCGTGGGCAAGCCGGGCGCGGGGGATCGCGGCTGGGTGCTGATCGATGCCGGCGTCATCGGCACCGGTCCGCTGATCGTCTCCGCGGCGGCTGAGCGGTTCGGCGCCGGCGCGCGCCCGGCGGCGATCATCCTGACCCATGGGCACTTCGACCATATCGGGGCCGTCAAGGACTTGGCCGAGCGGTGGGACGCGCCGGTGTACGCGCACCGGCTGGAACGGCCCTATCTCGACGGCCGCGCCGCCTACCCGCCGCCCGATCCGGGCGTTGGCGGCGGGCTGATGTCGCTGCTCTCGCCGCTCTATCCGCGCGGGCCGGTCGATGTCGGCGCCCGGCTCCACGATCTGCCGGCCGACGGCACGGTTCCTCACATGCTGGGCTGGCGCTGGCTGCACACGCCGGGCCACTCGGCGGGACACACCTCGCTCTGGCGCGACGAGGACCGCGCGCTGATCGTGGGCGACGCGTTCATCACCACCCGCCAGGAATCCGCCTACGCCGCGACCGCCCTCCATCAGCCGCCGGAGCTGCACGGGCCGCCGATGTATTTCACCCCGGACTGGGATAAGGCGAAGGCCTCGGTCCGGCGGCTCGCCGAGCTGGAGCCGGAGATCGCCGTCACCGGCCACGGCCCCGCCGTGCATGGCGCGGAGCTGCGGAACGCCCTGCGCACGCTGGCGCGGAACTTCGACAGCGTCGCGGTGCCGAGGCACGGGCGCTATGTCGGCCACCCGGCGCGCGAGGAGGATGGCAGCGCCTATCCGGCGCCCTGAGCCGGCGCGAGACGGGCCCGGGCCGCCCAGTGCCAGGCGACGAGGCCCAGCGCGACAATGATGGGCGGCATGACCGCGAGGTTCAGCATCTCCCACCCGCCTGTCGCCTCCAGCGCGCCCGACGCGAAGGCGGCCAAGGCGGTGGTGCCGAAGACCAGGACATCGTTCGTGACCTGCACGCGCACCCGCTCCTCCAGCGTGTGCGCCGTGGTCAGCAGCGTGGTGCCGCCCACGAACATGAAGTTCCATCCGATGCCGAGCAGCACCAGGGCGACGGCGAAGGTGCTGAACAGCGGGGCGAGCGTGATGTCGAGCAGGACGCAGAGCGCGATCAGCACGCCACCCGCGACGATCACCGGATGCGAGCCGACGCGCTGGATCAGCGGACCCGTGAAGAATCCGGGCAGGTACATCGCCAGCGAATGCGCGCGGATCACGTCGGCGGAGGCGCCGACGCCGAATCCGCACAGCATCATCTGCAACGGAGTCGAGGTCATCACCAGGTTCATCGTGCCGTACGCCGCCATCGCGCTGACCGCGGCGGTGATGAAGGTCGGCCGCGCGAGGATGCGCGCCACGGGCACCGGCGTCCCGCGCTGCCGCTCGGCGCGCGGCAGCGCGGTCGCGCTGAGCAGGCAGAAGGCGAGCAAGGGCAGGGCGAGCTGGCAGAGGTAGGTGGCGAGGAACGGGCGGTCAGGCAGCAGCATGGCGGTGCGCTTGACGATCTCCGGTCCCACCACGGCGGCGATCACGCCGCCGGTCATGACCAGGGCGATGGCGCGCGGGCGGGCCGCCGGCGCGGCGACCTCGGCGGCGGCGAAGCGCAGGTGCTGGGAGATGCCGAACCCCATCCCAGCCGGCACCGCGCCCAGGCAGTAGAGGGGGAAGCTTTGCCGCCCGACGCCGAGCGCGAAGGTTAGGCTGCCCAGCAAAGCCATCCCGATTCCCAGCCAGAACCCAGCCCGCCGCCCGAGCCGGGCGAAGACGAAGCCAGCCGGGATCGACCCGGCCATCACCGCCGTCATCTGGATCGCCATGGGCAAGGTGTTCAGCGTCTTGTCGGCCGCCAGCGCGTGGCCCACCAGCGCGGCCATGACCACCTGCCCCGCCATGACGGCGTTCATCATGGCCTGGCAACAAAACAGCAGCCACACGTTGCGGTTCATCAGAAATGGCTCCACCCGCCGGAGTCGAGCGCGAGCGGCGCTCCGTCCGGGCCGCGTACCACGACCTCTGCGGGGCCAGCATGGAAGGCGCCGATCCGCGTCACCGCGACGCCGGCCCGCGTGGCGGCCTCCGCCAAAGCCGGTTCGTGGGCGGGCGGCACGGCGAGCAGCAGCTCGTAATCGTCGCCCCCGGTGAGGCGGTGCGCCAGCCAGTCCGGACCGGCTCGCCGCGCCGCCGCCGAGATGGGCACGCGGGCTGCCTCGATGGTGGCCGAAACGCGGCTCGCGCGGCAGAGATGGCCAAGATCCTGCACCAGCCCGTCCGAGACATCCATCGCGGCCGAGGCGATGCCCGCGATGGCGAGGCCCAGCCGAGGCTGGGGCAGGCGATAGCGGTCGCGCAGATGCCCGGTCGGATCGGACAACTCCCCCCGCGCCGCCAGCAGCCCGAGCGCGCCATCGCCGATCGTCCCCGTCACCCAGATGCCGTCGCCCGCCCGCGCGCCGGCGCGGCGCGGCATCGCGCCTGCCGCGACATGGCCGATCGCGGTGAGCGAAAGGGTGAGTGGGCCGGGCGTGGACGTGGTATCGCCGCCCAGGAGGGTGATTCCGAACGCGGCCTGGTCTGCCGCCAGGCCAGCGGCGAAGCCGGCGAAGAAGGCGTCAGGCGTGCCGCGCGGGGCGGAGACGGTCATCAGATAGCCGATCGGCGCCGCGCCCTTCGCGGCAAGGTCGGAGAGGTTCACGCGCAGCAGCTTGCGTCCGATCAGGTCGGGCGGATCGTCGGGCAGGAAATGCACGCCGGAGACCATCGCATCCACGGTCAGCACCAGATCCCGCCCAGGCGGCGGGGCGAGCACGGCGGCATCGTCCTGCAACGCCAGCGCCCCCGGCCCGGCGAGCGGGCGGAAATGGCGCGCGATCAGCGCGAACTCGGCCGGGAGCGCGTCATCCTGCGGCGGCAATATGTTCACCCTTGAACGCGATGCGAGGGTTTGTTGCCCGCATCTGCCAGGGGTGTGTCAAGTGGGCTGCCGCGCGACTAGCTTGGTTCGAGGTCATTCGCGCATCGCTCGCGGGTGGGCTC
Source organism: Acetobacteraceae bacterium (assembly GCA_035252035.1). GTDB lineage: Bacteria > Pseudomonadota > Alphaproteobacteria > Acetobacterales > Acetobacteraceae > DATFDN01. The sequence continues at coordinate 3,376 of DATFDN010000061.1, forward strand.
AACTCCCTCTCCGCCCCTGGGGGCGGAGCGGGCCGGGGCGGGGGGAACACCAACCCCCCGTGCGAAGGCTATCTCAGGCAAGTAGGGCGGAAAAGCGCAGCGGTTTCCGCCGCCCGCCCGCACCGTCGTGGATGGCGGAACGCGCTTCGCTTTTCCACCCTACTTCGCTCCCTGCGTTGGATGCGCGGGCCGAGGCCGCGCGTGACGGGCTCTCAAACCCCCGCCGTCTGACCAGCTGCGCTCCGCTCGACATAGCGCAGCGTGGTCGGCCCGATATGGTCCTGAATCCATTGCGCCATCCGCTCCTCCTCGCGCAGCGATTCAGTGAGCGCGAGCTTGGCGCGGTCGTGGCCCGTCGCCTCGGCGAGCGTGAGCAGCGAGAGGTAGCTCGCGATCTCGTAGTGCTCGAACGCGAAATTGGCCATCGTGTTCTTGAGCACCTCGTCGGGCGCCACGGTGTGGCCCAGGGCGGCCAGGTTGCCCATCACCGAGGTCACGGTGTCCTTGAGCGTCGAATGGCTGGTGCCGAACGCGGCGAGGAGCTCCTCGATTCGGCGTGCCTGCTCCTCGCTCTCCGCGATGTGCTGGCGCATCCGCGCCGACATCTCGGGGTAGTTCTCCAGCCGTCCGACCTGGCGTTCCAGAAGCTCGATCGCCTGCTTCTCGATCGCGTGCTGGTTGCGCAGGCCGACGATGAAGATGTCCCGCGCTTTCTCTGTCGTGCTGCTCATGGCTTCTCCTGTCGGTTTTGCAAGGGTCGGTGCTGCGGGCTCGCGGTTGCCGGACGGACTCACGTCCGCATGACCGCGATCCAATGTTCGCTCCCACGGTCCCGCGCCGCTGGTCTCGATCGGCGGCGGCGTTCGGTTCTCGTCGCCCTGCGGGTCGGGCGGCGGGCCGGGGAGGGTGCCCGGCGGCAGCGCGGCACGCTGGTTGGGCAAGCCGTCGCTCTCGCGGATCTGCTGCTCAACCGGGGTTTCTGGCCGGGTGGTCATCGCTTCCCCTCCTCAGCGGGCAGGATGTGGCCGCGTCGGCGCGGGTTCATGGGCCAAACGGCCCGGCGCGCATCGGGTTGCCAACCGTTGCGCGCGCGCCGCGTTAGCCCCAGACAACAACCGAGGATCATGCGATGGAACCGACAGTGCCGGGCGCGAAAGGCGATTTCCACGCGCGCATCCGCAAGGTCGAGGCCGACCTCTACAAGGCGGAGTACACGGGCGACCTCAACCCGGACGATCCCCATCCGGCGCGCGAATGGACCGACTCCCATCTCGCGACCAGCCTTGAGGAAGCCAAGGCGTTCGTGGAGAACCTGGCCCGGTCCCTCAACTTCTCCCGCGTGGTCTGGGATTCGTTGCCGGAGTAAATATCCATCACCTTCGCCGGTGCGCGGGCCGGAGGCGGAATGGGCCGCGCTTTTCCGCCCTACTCTCCATGGGCCAAACCGTGGCTCAAAACCGCGCCGGCCCCGGCCGCGCGGCGATCTCGTGGACCAGTTTGCGCGTCATCGCTTCGCCGAAGCCGCGGAAGTCACGCACCACCAGGACGAAGCTGCCGGGACCGCCGGCGACGTTCTGGCGGTAATAGTTGTCGAGCCCGCCGGGCGGCTGGACATGCGCGAAGGTCCAGTTGGCCGGATGCTCGTTGATGATGGCGAGTCCGTTGATGGTTATTCCGGCGCCCAGCGCTTGGTCGCGCGCCTCCCTGACCTCGCGTCCGGCGTTGTTCGTGCCGTCCCCGCACACGTCGATGGCCCGGCGCGTCGCCGCGACTGGCGCCTCCGCCAGCAATTGCGCCGCGTGGTCGATGCCGGCGCTGATCGCGGTGCGCCCCCAGAACGAACGTGGCGCGCCGAGGAGCCGTTCGGCGAAGCCACTCGCCGAAGCGGTGTCGCGGATCGTGGTCCAATCGAGGACGGTGCGAACCTGCGTCTCGCCCGCGAACTCCACATAGGCGACGGTGATCGCGCCGACCATGCCGCCGCGTATCGCATCGATCACCCGCTGGTCGGTAAAGGCGTTGGCGTAGCCCTGCTTTTCGAGGGTGTATTCGGAATCGTCGATGCTGCGCGACACATCCGTCACCAGCACCAGCGCCAGATCCACCGGCGATCGGCTATCGCCGGCGGCACGGGCGGGCACGGAGAGGAGGGCCGCAATCAGGACCAGGATCACGCGCATGGGCCACACTCGCAATGGTGACGGGTCAGGGCTGGGCGCTCACTCCATCGCCTCAAGCACCGCCGCGCGCAGCGCCGCCGGTTGGCGGTCGAGGGCGTCGGTCAGCCGGCGCAGGGCGCAGCGGAGGTCATAGACTTGGTCGAGCAGCGAGAGCACGATCGGCATGGCCTCGTCGCTCACGTCCATGTCGCGCCGGAGGTCTCGGACCAGACGGGCGCGGGCGATGTCGATCTCGCGGAACTCCCACAGCGCGCCGGCGGCGTCCGGCTGCACCCAGCCGCGTTCCACCCAGCTCAGCAGCTCCGCTGTCTCGATGCCGCCGAGCAGCGCGACCACGGCTTCAATGTGCATCAGCCCTCCTCCAGCTCGACGCGCGGACTGAACTCACGCTTCGGCCGCCAAGTCTTCAGGAACTCGGCGAGCGCGGGCTCCTCGCCCGGCGGCACGACGACTCGAAGATCGACGTATTGATGCCCCTGATGCACGCCCCGCCCGCGCAGGCGCAGGCGCGTGCCAGTGCCCGAGCCGGGAGGAATGGTCAGCCGCACCTTGCCCTTGATGGTCGGCACCTCCAGCGAGGCGCCGAGCACCGCTTCCCGCAACGTCACGGGCAGGTCGAGCACGATGTCGTCGCCCTCGCGGCGGAAGAATTTGTGCGGCGCCACCGTCACCTCCACCAGCGCATCGCCCGCCGGGGCGCCGCCCGTTCCGGGATAGCCCTGGCCCTTGAGACGGAGGATGTGCCCGTCGCGCACGCCAGGCGGGATGCGCACGTCGAGCGTCCGCCCGTCGGGCAGCGTCACCCGCCGTGTCGTGCCGTTCGCGGCGTCGATGAAATCGACGGTCAGCGTGTATTGCGCATCGGCGCCGCGCATCGCGAACCCGGCGTCCCGCGCCCCGCCGCGCCTCCCGAACGCCGCGCCCAGGATGTCGCCCAGATCGTCGGGATCGAAGCCGGGATGGGTGTGGTACTTGTCCCGCCCCGCCGCTTCGGCGAAGTCGCGCCAGGTGGGGCCGCGCGGCGTCTCGTTGCCCGACGCGTCGATCTCGCCGCGATCGAAGCGGGCGCGCTTCTCGGGATCGGAGAGGATGTCGTTGGCGGCGTTGACCTCCTTGAACCGCTCGGCCGCTTCGTTACTGCCGGGGTTGAGGTCGGGATGGTGGCGCTTGGCGAGCTTGCGGTACGCGGCGCGGATCGCCGCCTCGTCGGCGTCGCGCTTGACGCCCAGCACTTCGTAGGGGTCTTTGGCCATTAGGCGCCGGTCCAGACGGGAGGGCGCTTTTGCAGGAAGGCGTCGATCCCCTCCGCCGCGTCGCGCGCCAGCATGTTGCGGGTCATCACCTCGGAGGCGTAGCGATAGGCTTCGTCCAGGGCCATGTCGGCCTGCGCGTAGAACGCCTCCTTGCCGATCGCCAGCGTCAGCGGGCTTTTCGCCGCGATCCCCTCGGCCAGCGCCGCGGTCGCCGAATCGAGCTCGGCCTCCGGCACCACGCGGTTGACCAGCCCGATCTCGCGCGCGCGGGCGGCATCGACCAGCTCGCCCGTCAGCAGCATCTCCATCGCCGCCTTGCGGCCCACGGCGCGCGAGAGCGCGACCATCGGCGTCGAGCAGAACAGGCCGATGTTCACGCCGGGCGTGGCGAACCGCGCCGTCTCCGCCGCCACGGCGAGGTCGCAAGTGGCGACAAGCTGACAGCCGGCCGCGGTGGCGATGCCGTGGACGCGCGCGATCACCGGCTTGGGCAGGCGGGTGATCGCGAGCATCAGCCGTGAGCACGCCGCGAAAGTCTCCTCATAGGCCGCCCGCTCGGGCCGCGCGCGCATCTCGCGCAGGTCGTGCCCGGCGCAGAAGGCCGGCCCGGCGCCGCCGATCACCACCACCTTCACGGAAGGCTCCTCGGCAACGCGGGCGAGCTCGGCCTCCAGCGTCCCCATGAGCGCAAGCGACAGCGCGTTGCGCGCGGCAGGGCGGTTGAGGGTGAGCCACGCCACGCCGGCGCGGTCGGCGCGCAGCATGATGGCATCCGTGCGGGGCTGAGCGGTCATGCGGGGCACCTCCTGGCGCCTGTATCATCGGGGCGGGAGCGGGATTTTCCAAGTCACGGGCGACTGGCAAGCAGACGGGCGGTTCTTGATCCGGGCGCCGGATGCGAGACGGGAGGGAACCAAGCAGCCGAACCGTCGCGGCGCTCGGAATGGTCAGCCGGAAAGGCCGGTTGGGCCATAAAGCTCGGCCATGGAAACCCGGAAGCCAATACTGTTCAGCACCAGATCGCCGAGCCGCACCTGTTCGGGTTCACCAGGCCAACCGCCGCCGTTGTCCCGCCGCAGAATCTCAGCGGCAATTCGCGTGCTGTGCAGGACCAGGATCTCCTGGACACTCGGGATCGTGGTGTAAGTCCAGACGTTCGACCAAGTCTCTGCCTGGTTGCTGGGCGAGAGAATTTCGATCAACAGCACCGGATCGGCCATCGTTGTCTGTCCCGGCGTCACTGGCGCGCAGGTCACGCCTAGGTCGGGCACCCTCACATTGTGGGCCGCGAGCAGGCGAGGGATGACCCCTGGATTGGCGATGGCCTTGCAGTCGGCGCGATGTTCGCGCAGATGGTCGCGAAGGCGGCTCCCGAGTTCGTTCTGCAACAGGCCATGCACCATGCTGGCCGGTGCCATCGCGCGTGGTTCGCCGTCCACAAGCTCATAGCGACAGTGATCGCCCGGCTCCCACCCAAGGAAGTCTTGCACCCTCATCCGGACCGGACGTTTGGCCAAGGCGGACATGCCGACCATGTAACACGCCTCCCCTTCCGGCGCACTCCCCCCTGTTTCGCGGGGCTCGCCAGCACAAGCGTTGCCACGGCGCAGAATTCTTGCCGACCGGCAGGTCATCACTCGCGATGCCAGATGGCGTCGGCTCGGCACTCAACCGCCCGGCAAGGCGCTGACACCGAACAGGCGGGGATGCGCCCAGAGCAGCACCGCCCACAGCACGAGGCCGAGCGCCAGCGGCGCCCAGCCGA
>DATFDN010000062.1:0-5642 GCA_035252035.1 Acetobacteraceae bacterium
GCTCGACCTCGGGATAGAGGCGCCCGCGGATTTCCGCCTCGTCGCCGAAATCGCGGACAGCGGTGACGAAGCGGATCAGGGAGAAGCCTTCGCGATCAAGCGCCGCATCGGCCGCGTGGACGCGCGCGTCACGGATGAGGACACGGCGCAGATCGTTGACGATGTTCGTGCGCGGCTCGCCCGCCGGTGGCGGATAGGTGTAGGTGCGCGGCCGCTGGGTGCCAGCCGCGATGTAGTTCACCTCCGCTTCGAGGTCGCGCGCCCCCGCGCGCGCCGCCAGTGCCGTCTCGCTCATCAGATTGTCTCCTCGTGCGCGGCGGCGTGCCGCCCGGGCAGCCGGCCGGTGTTGATGACATGTGCCGCGACATGCCGGGGCTCAGCCAGCGACGGCCACTCGCTCTGGTTCGGCCGTCCATCAATTCGGAGTTCGTACACGACACGCACTCCTTTCACGAATTATGCTACAGACCGAAGCAGTTGAGCGCGAGCCTTACGCGACCAAACAGAGCAGGCTCGTCGTTTGGAACTGGCACAGCGCCGGGACGCGGAGAGCGCCGGCCGGGAAAGGGCCGGCTCCCTGCCCGCAGGAAGGCGCGATGGTGCTGCGCCACAGCGCGGCGCAGATCCTCAAGCGTCGGCCAGATGCTCTCGGTCATGTCGAATACGCTGTGACCCATCGCCACAAACCGATAGCCGAGCGCGTGCTGCACGGCCATGCCGATCGAGACGCCTCGAATTTCGATGGCCTCGGGCTTTTGCCCTGCGACTGATCCTGTCAGGGCGTCGCAGCCCAAAGGTTGGGAAGCAACGGCGGCGACAACATTTCGGCCCTGCTCGGAAGAGCGGCCCTGTCTGAACCTCATGAGTTTGGTTAGCGGGAATCCGAGCATACGGCCTCCGTTTACTCTTGGGTGAAGCGCGTCTGTTAGGTGGTGGGAGATCGGGGCGGCCATCGCGGATGGCACGCCCAGCTCAGATGAGGCGCGGCTGCGCCTCAGGGTCGCAATATGTCAGTCGCGGGCTCCTGCCGATGCCCGGCCATTTGCTCGCCAGCGACACGCGGAAGTTCCACGGTCTCTGATCATTGGTCAAGCGCCAAACATGGCAATTCCGCGTATTTGGGAAAGACGATCCAACCGCATCGCCGGCCGGTGCGGCTGAATTTCTAAATTAAGCTGCCTGACAAGAGGAAGCATCTGTCGAATACGCCTTCGAGAGGTGACTATCGTGGGGCGGTTCGTAACCTCCCGCCGATTTGATGTGCGCGCATACATCTTATTACGTCGTTAATTTGTGAAGTTATTCCAGCGACCGTTGGGCCTGACGCGCCCCTCTCGTCATTCACGCAAGCGGGAATCCAGGGGAAACCACACGGAACCTGGCGTGCTGGCCTGAATGCCCGCTCCCGCCTTGCGGGACAAGCTTCGCGGGCACGACGGCGTGGATCAGGCCAACGGGCACTCGGCATTATCGGTGTGTTCGAATCGTGTAGCTCGCACCCAGCCTGGTGGCCCGCCTCCCGAGGCTCTGACCGTCGCGATCAGCACGATCCGAACCTCGGGCGCGCAAGGCGGGCGATCGCGGCGGCCCGGCGTTGCGCCGCGCTGGACGGAATTCCCATCGGCCTGTCCTCCGGCGCCGTCCTGCATGTCCCCGGCGGAGCGCCGCTCCACCTCTCCCGCGCGCGGGAGAGGTGTCATGGGCAAGCAAAATCCGGGTGCTTCGATGTGATCCGAAAACGCTTCAGAAACTCACTCGGGCGCCGGCTCGCAAACCGGCGTGATCGGCTCGCCCGCCAGCACCTTCCGCACGAACGGGAGCGACTCCTTCAGCGAGGCGTTCACCGTCGCGCTGTGGTTCAGCCCGGCATAGAGATGCGCTTCCACCACCGTGCCGGCGGCGCAGGACTCCTTCACCAGCGCGAGCTGGCTTGCCGGCGGAACGTCATGGTCGTCCTGTCCCGTGCCGATGAACACCGGCTCCGGCAGCTTGAGAGTCGTGTACATCAGCGCAGGGAGCATTCGCTCCATCGCCGCGTGGAAACCAGCGCCGACACCCGCGAACGCATTGGCCCGCGTCAGGCCGGCGCTGAGCACGTCCGATGTCAGCGGCCCGATGCAGGTCGTGCGCGCCAGCTCGAAGACGGGCAGCGCGCGCCGGCTGAACAGGTCGGCCGGGGCGAGGGCCGGAGTGATCTGCTGCGCGAACAGACCGAGATAAAGGAGATAGGCGATGGTCGGATCAGGCCGGTCCGGATCACTGGGTCGCGGCGGGTTCAGCCAGCGTGATGACGGATAGGGCACGCCGGTCGCCACCGTGCCGCGAATGCCGAGCTCGGGCGCATAGGCGGGCGCGATCCCCGCGCTGGCGAAGGCCGCGCCACCACCCTGGGACTGGCCGACAAGAACGATCCGGTTCGCGACATCCGGGAACGCCTTCAGCACGGCGCGCGCGCTGTCGAGCACGCTGTACGCTTCCGGGCGCACGGCGAGGTACGGATGCGGCCCCGGCGTGCCGAGGCCCTGATAATCGGTCGCGACGACTGCGTAGCCCTGTTCGAGCCAGGTGTTGAGGTAGCGGACATCGCGGTACGACCTCGCCTGCCAGGATGGCGCGCAGATATCCGCGACTCCAGTGGTGCCATGCGCCCAGGCGATCAGCGGCCATCCGGCCTGGGGCGGCGTGCCCTTCGGAGCGAAAAACGCGCCTGAGACGGCAACGGGCGTCTTGCCGTCGATCCCGTCGGTCGAGCTGTAAAGGATACGGAACTGCGGCCCGGCCTGCGCCAGGCCGAGCGTCGGTTCCAGGGGCTCGCGCCGCACCATCCGTCCCGGCGTGTCGGGAATGGGGCCGGTCCACGTATAGAAGCTGGAGACGCGCCCATCGCCTTGCATCGGGTCCGGCGCGGGCGCCTCGGCCGCCCGCGCGATTGGACCCGCCAACAAGCCGGCGAAGACGAGGGCGGCGGCGAGCCGCTTCGCGATCACCCCACCAACGCCTGCGCGCACGCATCGAGCACGGCATCGGTGTCGATCTCGTACTCCCGGTAGAGATCCGGGATGTCCCCGCTCTGACCGAACCGGTCCGGACCGAGCGGGATGACCCGCTGCCCGCGCACTCCGCCAAGCCATGCGTGAGTCGCGGGGTGGCCGTCCAGGATCGTCACCAGCACCGCGTCCGGCGCGAGCGGGGCGAGCAGGCGCTCCGCGTGCGAAAGCGCTCCCCTGTCTCCGGCGCGGCGCGCGCGCATCGCCGCGAGCCAGCCCGCGTGCAGGCGGTCGGGGCTGGTGATCGCGAGCAGGCCGGCGCCCGGCTCCTCGGCGCGCAGCTCGGCGAAGGCCGCCTCCGCCTCCGGCGCGATCGGCCCCTGGTAGCCGATCGCGATGCGCGCGCCAGGCACGGGCTCAACCACCCAATGCCCGCCGGCGATCACCGCGCCGGCGTCGAGGGTGCGGCTCGGCTGGGCAAGCTGGCGGGTGGACAGGCGCAGCCACGCCGCCGATCCGTCCGGCGCCTGCATATGGGCGAGCGCGTGGCGGAGCAGGATCGCCAGCTCGTCCACATAGGCCGGCTCGAAGCTCGCCAGCCGGTCGGCGGCCATGCCGATCAGCGGCGTGTTGACCGACTGGTGCTGTCCCCCCTCCGGCGCCAGGGTCAGGCCGGAGGGGGTCGAGACCAGCAGGAAGCGCGCGTCCTGATAGCAAGCGTAGATCAGCGCATCGAGGCCGCGATTGACGAACGGGTCATAGACCGTGCCGATCGGCAGCAGCCGCGCCCCGGTCAGCGCGTGCGTTAGGCCCGCCGCGCCCAGCAGCAGGAACAGGTTCTGCTCGGCGATGCCAAGCTCGATGTGCTGTCCTTGCGGACTCATGCCCCAGCGCTGCGCCGAGGCCAGCTTGGCGTCGCGGAACACGTCGTTGCGGGTGTGCCGGTCGAACACGCCGCGCCGGTTCACCCACGGCCCGAGATTGGTCGAGACGGTCACATCGGGGCTGGTGGTCAGGATGTGCGCGGCCAGCGCGGCATACGGCCCCTGCCCGCGCCCGATCTCGGCCAGGATGTCGCCGAAGCCCGACTGGGTGGACATGCGCCGGCCGGCGAGCTTGGGGACCGGCAGCGCCGCCGGCACCGCGACCACGGGGGCGGAGAGGCGGCGCCCCTCCGGCGTCAGGGGGGTGGCGAAGGGGCAGTCGCGCAGGAAGTCCCGCAGCTCGTCCTCCGGGATGTCCAGGCCCTCGAACCGGTCCCACTCGTGGCCGGGGCGGATGTGCATGTCGCGGCGGAACTGCTCCATCTGCTCCTTGGTCATCAGCCCGGCATGGTTGTCCTTGTGCCCGGCGAAGGGCAGGCCCATGCCCTTGATGGTGTAGGCGATGAAGCAGGTCGGCTGATCGCCCGCGGCCTCCGCGCCGCGCAGCGCGTCGATGATGGCCTCGGTGTCGTGCCCACCGAGATTGGTCATCAGCGCCGCGAGATCCTCGTCGGAGAGCGGATCGACGATGGCGCGCACTCCCCGCGAGCGCCCAAGGTCGGCGAGCACCGCCTGCCGCCACGCCGCGCCCCCTTGGAAGGTCAGCGCCGAGTAGAGGCTGTTCGGGCAATCGTCGATCCAGCGGCGCAAAGCGTCCCCGCCCTCGCGGGCGAAGGCGGCTTGCAGCAGGCGGCCGTACTTCAGGGTGACGACATCCCAGCCCATGTCGCGGAACAGGCCCTCGATCCGCCCGAACAGCCGGTCGGGCACCACGGAATCGAGGCTTTGGCGGTTGTAGTCGATGATCCACCACACGTCGCGGACATCGTGCTTCCACCCTTCGAGCAGCGCCTCGTAGATGTTGCCCTCGTCCAGTTCGGCATCGCCCGCGATGGCGATGTGCCGTCCAGGCGGCAGATCCGGGCGGGCGAGCCCATGCAGCCGGACATAGTCCTGGATCAGCGCCGAGAACGTGGTCATCGCCACGCCGAGGCCGACCGAGCCGGTGGAGAAGTCCACCTCCGGCCCGTCCTTGACGCGCGAGGGGTAGGATTGCGCGCCGCCGAGCGCGCGGAGCGCGCGCATCGGCTCCACTTGCTGGCGGCCGAGCAGGTAGTTGATGGCGTGGAACACCGGCCCGGCGTGGGGCTTGACGGCGATCCGGTCCTGCGGGCGGGCGATCTCGAAATAGAGCGCCGCCATGATCGAGATGCACGAAGCACAGGACGCCTGGTGCCCGCCGACCTTCAGTCCGTCCCGGTTGGGCCGGATATGGTTGGCGTGGTGGATCGCCCAGGACGACAGCCAGAGCAGCTTGCGCTCAAGCTGGTGGAGGATTTGCGCGCGCCGGCTCGGGGGGGCGTGCTCCTCCAGCGAGGGGGCGAGTGGCAGGCTCATGGCCGGCGCCTCCCGTTGATCACCGACCATTGCCCGCCGGCTGCCAACCGGCGCACCGCCGGGGACGCGTTGCGCCGCCCGCGCCCCGCGTACTCCTCGTGATACTCCTCGATCCGGCCGAGGTCGTAGAGATAGTTCACCATAAGGGTCGCGCTTTCCTTGGTTCCCTTCTCGGAGATGTCTCCGAGCATGTTGATCCGCTCGATACGAGCGCCGTTCGAGAGATGGAAGTGGGCCACCGGGTCGCGCGCCCGGCTGCCATTGGAGGCCGTCA
>DATFDN010000063.1:0-2035 GCA_035252035.1 Acetobacteraceae bacterium
CCGAACGACACCCTTCGGCGCGGCCAGCCGGTTGCGGATCGCCAGGGCCTGCATCGGCGGGGCGAAGGGTGGGCGGGGGATGTAGCGGCCGGCGCCGCGCACGGTGCGCAGATCGCCGTCGTCCCACACGAGCTTGCCGCCGGCGATGGTGCGGCGCGCGAGGCCGGTGACTTCCATCCCCTCGAAGACGTTGAAATCGACGTTCTGGTGGTGCGTCTTGACCGAGATGGTGCGGCTCGCGTGCGCGTCCCACAGCACGAGGTCGGCGTCCGCCCCCGGCGCCACGGCGCCCTTGCGCGGATAAATGTTGAAGATCCGCGCGGCATTGGTGCTGGTGACGCGCACGAACTCCTCCGGCGTGAGCCGCCCGGTGGCGACGCCATGGTGCCAAAGGATGCTCATGCGATCCTCGATCCCGCCGGTGCCGTTGGGAATCTTTGTGAAGTCGTCGCGCCCCGCCGCCTTCTGCGGCGCGCAGAACACGCAGTGATCGGTCGCCGTCGTCTGCAAATTGCCCGAGATCAGATCGGCCCAGAGCGCCTTCTGGTGATGCTTCGGCCGGAACGGCGGGCTCATCACATAGGCGGCGGCCGTCGCCCAGTCCTTGTTCTGGTACACGCTCTCGTCCAGCACGAGATGCTGCGCCAGCACCTCGCCATACACGCGTTCGCCGCGCGCGCGCGCCGCCGCGATCGCCCCGGCCGCCTCTTCGGTTGAGACATGCACGATGTAGATGGGCGCCCCGAGCAATGAGGCGATGGCGATGACGCGCTGCGCCGCCTCGCCCTCGACGACCGGGGGACGCGACAGGGCGTGCGCCTCCGGCCCGGTGATGCCGGCGGCGAGCAACTGCTTTTGCAGATGCACGACGGCGTCGCCGTTCTCCGCGTGGATGTTGCAGAGGGCGCCAAGCTCCAGCGCGCGGCCGATGGAGTGCAGCAGCACGCCGTCATCCACCATCAGCGCACCCTTGTAGGCCATGAAGTGCTTGAAGCTGTTCACGCCATGGTCGCGCACGAGCGTGCCCATGTCCTCGCGCACCTGGTCCGACCACCAGGTGACGGCGACGTGGAAGCTGTAGTCGGCGGCGGCCTTCTCGGCCTTGGCGCTCCATTCCTTCCAGGCACCGAGCAAGGAGGTGCCGGCGCCGGGGATGGCGAAGTCGATGATCATGGTGGTGCCGCCGGCCACGCCGGCCGAGGTGCCGGTGAAGAAGTCGTCGCTCGCCACCTGGCCCATGAAGGGCATTTCCATGTGCGTGTGCGGGTCGATGCCGCCGGGCATCACGAGCAGGCCCCCGGCGTCCACCACCTCCGCCCCCGTGGGCGCGGGGAGGTCGGGGCCGACCTGGGCGATCGTGCCGCCCTCGCACAGCACGTCGGCGCGGACGCTGCGATCCGCCGTCACAACCGTTCCGCCGCGCACCAGAAGCGTCATGGGCCGCACTCCCCTTGGGTCAGTCCGATGCGCGACGATGCCGCCCGGGAGCGGGCGGGGCAAGCGTGGGGCGCGGGAGCGAGCGAGGGGGTGAAAATTCCGCGCTCAATCCGCGCGGCCCAGATCGACAGTCACCAGGGTCTTGACCGAATTGGCGATGAAGCAGGCTTCGTGTGCCTCGTGATGCATTTGGCCGAGCCGCTCGTTGTCCGGCGCCTTCCCCGTCCATTCCACTCTTGGGCGCAGCACGACCTTCGTCACGGCCATTCTTCCCGCCGCGATGGTTTCCAGCACACCCTCGGCATGGTCCCGATACGACATGGCGGAAAGGCCGGCGAGCCGTGCGATGTGGAGGAAGCTCAGCATGTGGCAGCTTGAGAGCGCGGCGACCAGCATCTCCTCCGGATCGACGGCGTGTGCCACCGCCCACTTGCCGACAACGTGCGGCGATGCCGAGGCCGGGACACTGGTCCCCCCATCGAAGCTCACGGTGTGCCCTCTGCTGTAGCGGCCTCGTGGAAAGTCCTCGCCGTCCTGAAGCGCCCAAGCCAGGTCCGCGGTGTAGGTAGCCATGTGATCCGGGCCTCCGTCCCAGGTT
>DATFDN010000064.1:0-6717 GCA_035252035.1 Acetobacteraceae bacterium
CGGGCGGCAGCGCGGCATGGGCGAGGAGCGGCGGCACGCACGCCGGTTCCGGCCGGTACGTGGCGGCGGTGATGGCGGCGCGCAGCGGTTCCTGTTGGCGAATGTCCGCGGCGAAAGCGGCGAACGGCGCCGGTTCCATGCCCGCGACGTGACCCTCTGGGGCCATCTTGGTCCTTACGCTCTCCTAGGTGCCGCCCATCTTATCCCAAATCACGGAAGAGTAGGGCGGAAAAGCGAAGCGCATTCCGCCACCGGCCCGCATGTCGGGTGAGGCGGAACACGCCCAACGATTTACTTGCTTCAGATGTGATGCCGGCATGTCGCCAATCAATGATGGGCGATGCAGAGCGTTTACGGAGCGGATCCACCGCTCCCGCAAGCGGGAGAGGTGGAGGGAGGCGCGCTCGGAAATTGAGTGCTTCAACGTGATCCGAAAACGCTTTACGTCCCCCCCATCTTCTCCCAAACCGCGTGCGTCCAGGCGCCTTCCGGCTGCCGGGTGATCACCGGGTCCGACTTGGACGAGAGCAGCACGCTCACCGTGCGCTCATAGGCGGCAGGGTCCAAATACCCGAGACCGTGCCCGCCCTTGCCGGCCTCCACCAGCTTGGCCACCTCGTCCATCATATGCACCTGATGGATCTTGGTCTGCGCGCCGGTCGTGTCGGCCGCCAGCACGATCTTCACCGCCTCGTCCCGATGATCGAGCGCGTACTGCCAGCCCTTCAGCGACGCCTTGGTGAACCGCGCCAGCCGATCAAACATCGCGGCGTCCTTGAGCTTCGCGTCGGTCGTGTAGAGGCCGTCCTCCAGCGTCGCCACGCCCTCGTCCTCGTAGCGGAAGACGACGAGCTGCGCCGGCTTCATCCCGGCTTCGATGAGCTGCCAGTACTCGTTGTAGGTCATCGTGGAAATGCAGGCCGCCTGCTTTTGCAGCAGCGGATCGACGTTGAAGCCCTGCTTGAGCACCGTCACGCCGTTCGGCCCGCCGTTCGTGCTGTAGCCGAGCTTCGCCATCCAGGCGAGGAACGGATACTCGTTGCCCGCGAACCACACGCCGAGCGTCTTGCCCTTGAAGTCGGCGGGCGTGCGCACGCCGCTGTCCTTGCGGCAGGTCAGCTCCAGGCCCGAACGCTGGAACACCTGCGCGATGTTGACCAGCTTCACACCCTTCTCGCGCGCGGCGAGCGCGGCCGGCATCCAGTCCACGATCACGTCGGCGCCCCCGCCGGCGATCACCTGCTCCGGTGCGATGTCCGGCCCGCCCGGCTTGATCGTCACGTCAAGCCCGGCCTCCTTGTAGTACCCCTTCGCCTGCGCGACGTAGTAGCCGGCGAACTGCGCGTCGGCGACCCACTTGAGCTGGATCGTCAGCGGGTCGGCCGCGCGCGCGGCCCCCACCCCGGCCAGCGCGAACACCGCCGCCGCAGCCGCCGCCAGCAACTTCCTCATGTGCTCCCTCCCCCCTGCCCTATGCGCGGAATGACGGATGCCAGAACGTCGCCGCGCGCTCGATCAGCGCCAGCGCCGCGAAACTCGCCGAGCCGACCAGCGCCGCGAGCGTGATCTCGGCCCATACCATGTCCATGTCCATCCGCGCGGCTTCGGTCGAGATGCGGAAGCCCATGCCAACGATCGGCGTGCCGAAGAACTCGGCGACAATGGCGCCGATCAGCGCGAGCGTCGAATTCAGCTTCAGCGCGGTGAAGATGAACGGCAGCGCGTTCGGCAGCCGGAGCTTCAGCATCGTCGGCCAGTAACCAGCGCCGTAGCTGCGCATCAGGTCGCGCTCTATCGCGCCCGTGCTCTCCAGCCCGGCCAGCGCGTTGACCAGCATCGGGAAGAACGTCATCACCACGACGACGGCGGCCTTGCTCTCCCAGCCGAAGCCGAACCACATCACCATGATCGGCGCGATCCCCACGATGGGCATGGCGGAGACGAGGCTGCCGAGCGGCAGCACGCCACGGCGCACGAAGGGCGAGCGGTCCAGCGCGATCGCGGCGAGCAGGCCCGCGCCGCAGCCGACCACCCAGCCCGGCACGACGGAGCGCAGGAAGGTCTGCACGAAATCCGCCCCCAGCGTCGGCAGGCCGCGCCCGATCGCGCGCCCGATCGCGACCGGACCGGGCAGCAGGATCTTCGGGATCGCGTAGCCCTCGCACGCGACCTCCCACAGCACCAGCAGCAGCAGGCCGAACAGCAGCGGCGTCGCGAGCTGGCCCACGCGCCCCTCCTGGCGCGAGAGCAGCATCAGCGCGAGGGCGCCGCCGAGCAGGATCGCGAGCAGCAGCGCGGTCGTCACAGCCGCCCTCCGCGCCGCGCCACCAGCGCGGCTTGCGCCAGATCGACCGCCGCGATCGCGAGCAGCGCCAGCAGCGCGGCCGCGATCAGCGCCGACCAGATCATCAGCGTCTGGCCGTAATAGGAGCCGGTGAGCAGCCGCGCGCCGAGGCCCGCCTGCGCGCCCGTCGGCAGCTCCGCCACGATCGCGCCGACCAGCGCCAGCGAGGCCGCGACCTTGACGCTTGGGAACAGGAACCCCATCGATGCCGGCCAGCGCAGAAGGCGGAACACCTGGGCTTCGCTCGCGCTGTAGGTGCGCATCAGGTCGCGCTGCAACGGATCGGGCGAGCGCAGCCCCTTCACCATGCCGGTGACGATCGGAAAGAAGCTCAGATAGCCGGAGATCAGCGCCTTCGGCAGAAGCCCGGTCAGTCCGATGTTGCCAAGCGCGACCACGACCATCGGCGCGATGGCCAGCACGGGCACGGTCTGGCTCGCGATGATCCACAGCATCAGCGAGCGCTCCAGCACGCGCAGATGCACGATCCCGACGGCGAGCACGATGCCCAGCATGACGGCGAACACGAAGCCCGCGCCGGCGGCGGCGGCGGTCACGCTGGCATGGTAGAGAAGGCTCTTCGGGCCATTGACCGGCTCATCGAAGATGCTGCCCCACATCTCGCCCGCGATCTGGTGCGGCGCCGGCAGCAGCGGACGGTCGAGCGCGAGCGTGGACTGCACGACATCCCAGCTCGTCGCGCCCTCGTCGGCGAGGCTGCGCGCGAGGCCGAGGTTCAGCAGCACCGCGGCCGCGTACCAGACGACCACCACCGCCGCCAGCACGGCCAGGACCGGCGCCGCCTTGGTCCGAACAAGGCGCATCATACCAACGGCCCTTGATCTGGACCCTTACCGTCATGCCCGCGAAAGCGGGCATCCAGGCCCCCACACACCGAGCACTGTGCGGTTCCCCTGGATTCCCGCTTTCGCGGGAATGACGAGGGCGGGTCAGGACTTCGGGCCGATGGTATCACGCCGCCTGCCCTTCCACCGTATTGCCGCATCAATCGTAACTATGCCCAGCGCGAAGCGCCGCGCGAACGCGGTGCGCCACGCGCAGGAACGCGGGGGTTTCGCGGATGTCCAGCTCGCGCGCCTCCGGCAGATCGACCTCGATCACCTCGACCACCTTGCCCGGCCGGGGCGACATCACCACGACGCGCGAGGAGAGGTACACGGCCTCCGGGATCGAATGGGTGACAAATACCACCGTCATCCCGGACTGGCGCCACAACGCGCGCAGATGCTGGTTGAGGCCGTCGCGTGTGATCTCGTCGAGCGCGCCGAAGGGCTCGTCCATCAACAGCAATTGCGGCTCGAAGCTGAGCGCGCGGGCGATCGAGACACGCTGCTGCATCCCGCCGGAAAGCTGCCAGGGGAAGCGGCGGCGGAACTCGCGCAGTCCCACCAGGTCGAGATAGCGTTCCGCCCGCGCCCGGCGCTCCGCCACGGGCAGGCCCATGATCTCCAGCGGCAGCATCACGTTGCGCTCGACGCTGCGCCACGGATACAGCGCCGGCGCCTGGAACACATAGCCATAGGCGCGATCCAGCCGCGCGCGCTCCGGCGTGGCGCCGTTCACCACGAGCGATCCCGAGGTGGCGCGCTCCAGGTCGGCGATGGCGCGCAGCAGCGTGGTCTTGCCGCAGCCGGAGGGGCCGATCAGCGAGACGAAGCCGCCCCGCGCGATCTCCAGCGACACGTCTTCCAGCGCCACCGTGCGCTGGCCATCGGACTCGAACACGATGCCAAGATTGCGCGCCTGCACCACAGGCGGCGCGGCGGGGGCGGGCGTCGCCGCGCTCGCGGGCTCGGCGATGTCCGCCTCAGCCGGCACGCGCCCGCTCGGCAAGGCGCTGGTCCATGTCGAGCACCGCGCGCAGCAGCACGTTGGCGCCCGCCGTCACCTGCTCCGGCTCGGTCTTCTCCAACTCGTTGTGGCTCAGTCCCCCTTCGCACGGGACGAAGATCATCGAGGTCGGCGCCACCCGCGCGGCATGGCAGGAGTCGTGTCCCGGACCGGAGACGATCTCGCGCGCCGGATATCCGAGCGCCTCGGCGGCACGCTGGACCGCGTCGATGCAGCCAGGATCGAAGCGCACGGCGGGGCTGTCGAACACACGCTCGATCGCCACCTCCACGCGGCTCGCCTCCGCGATCGCGGCGATCCGCGCGCGCGCGTCCCGCTCCATCCGCTCCACCGCCTCGTCGCTCGGGTGGCGGAAGTCGATGCTGAAGAACACCTGCCCCGGAATGACGTTGCGGCTGTTCGGGCGGCACTCGACGAGGCCCACGGTGCCGACGCCTCGACACTCAATGGCGATTTCGTTCACAGCCTGAATGACCCGCGCGGCGGCCAGCATCGCGTCGCGGCGCAGATCCATGGGCGTGGACCCGGAATGCCCTTCGCGTCCGGTCACGGTCACGTCGAACCAGCGCATCCCCTGCACGCCGGTGACGACGCCGATGGTCTTGCCCTCGGCCTCCAGGACCGGCCCCTGCTCGATGTGCAGCTCGAAATGAGCGCCCAGCCGGTGCGCGCCGCATCTCTCCGTGCCGCGATACCCGATGCGCTCCAATTCCTCGCCGAACCGCTTGCCCTCCCGGTCCTCGCGGCTGTCGGCGAATTCGCGCGTATAGACGCCCGCGAACACGCCGGAGCACAGCATCGCGGGGGCGAAGCGGCTGCCCTCCTCATTGGTCCAGTTCACGACCTCCAGCGGCGCGTGGGTCTCGACGCCCGAATCGTTGAGCGTGCGGACGACCTCCAGCCCGGAGAGCACGCCGAGGATGCCGTCGAACTTGCCGCCCGTGGGTTGCGTGTCGAGATGGCTGCCCATCGCGACCGGCGGCAGCGCGTTGTCGCGGCCGGGGCGGCGGGCGAACATGTTGCCCATCTCGTCCACCGTCACCGTGCAGCCCGCCGCCTCGCAGGCGTTGCGGAACCAGTCGCGCACTTGCCGGTCGAGATCGGTCAGCGTCAGCCGCTTGACGCCGCCCTTCGGCGTGGCGCCGATCTTCGCCGTCTCCATGATCGACGCCCACAGCCGCTCCGCGTTGACGGCGATATTGGCGGGAACGCTCATATCAACGGTCCTTGGTCTTGATCCTTATCGTCATGCCCGCGAAAGCGGGCATCCAGGCCCGCGCGCACCGGATTGTTCGGGTGGTTGGCCCACACCAGCTTGGGCTTCGCGACCGGTTGCGGCTCCATGGTGATGCAGCCTTCCACCGGACAGACATGCGCGCAGAGATTGCAGCCGATGCATTCCGCGTCGATCACCTCGTAGCGCCGCTTGCCGTCCACGCGCAGCGCCGCGATCGCCTGGTGCGAGGTGTCCTCGCAGGCGATGTGGCAGAGGCCGCACCTGATGCAGAGATCCTGATTGATCCGCGCCAGCGTCTTATAGTTCAGGTTCAGGTCGCCCCAATGGACGTAATTCGGCACCGCGCGCCCCTGGAAGTCGGCGATCGTGCGGTAGCCTTTCGTGTCCATCCAGTTGGAGAGGCCGTCGATCATGTCGCGCACGATGCGGAAACCGTGGTGCATCGCCGCCGTGCAGACCTGCACCGTGCCGGCGCCCATCGCGATGAACTCGGCGGCGTCGCGCCAGGTGGAAATCCCGCCGATCCCAGAGATCGGCAGCCCGCGCGTCACCTCGTCGCGCGCGATGTCGCCCACCATGCGCAGCGCGATCGGCTTGACCGCCGGGCCGCAGTAGCCGCCGTGCGTGCCCTGCCCGTCCACCACCGGCTCGGGCGCCATCAGATCCAGATCGACGGAAGTGATCGACTGGACCGTGTTGATCAGGCTGACGGCGTCCGCCCCGCCCGCCTTCGCCGCGCGCGCCGGGACGAGGATGTTGGTGATGTTCGGCGTGAGCTTCACCACCACCGGCAGGCGCGTATGCTGTTTGCACCACGCCGTCACCATCTCGACGTATTCCGGCACCTGCCCGACGGCGGAACCCATGTTGCGCTCGCTCATGCCGTGCGGGCAGCCGAAATTAAGCTCGATGCCGTCGCAGCCAGTGTCCTCCACAGGAGGCAGGATCGCCTTCCAGCTCTCCTCGGTGCAGGGCACCATCAGGCTGACAAGCAGGGCGCGGTCCGGCCAGTCGCGCTTCACGCGCCTTATCTCGTCGAGGTTGATTTGCAGCTTCCGGTCGGTGATCAGCTCGATGTTGCTGAAGCCCGCGACGCGCGCGCCGTTGTAGCTGACCGCGCCGTAGCGGCTGCACGTGTTCACGATCGGCGGGTCTTCGCCGAGCGTCTTCCACACCACCCCGCCCCAGCCGGCCTCGAAGGCGCGGACGACGTTGTACTCCTTGTCGGTCGGCGGCGCGGAGGCGAGCCAGAACGGGTTCGGCG
>DATFDN010000065.1:0-5658 GCA_035252035.1 Acetobacteraceae bacterium
CCACGCCTTCGACGGGTTCAGCAACGAGATCGTCATCATCATCGCCGCGGCGCTGGTCGTGAGCGAAGGCGTGGCGCGCTCGGGCGTGGTCGAGACGGTCATGCACCCCATCCTGCCGCGCCTGCGGACCGTTCAGACCCAGGTTCCCGCCCTGGCGGGCGCGACCATGCTGCTGTCGATGGTGACGAAGAACGTGGGCGCGCTCGCCATCCTCATGCCGGTGGCGTTGCAGGTCGCGCGCCGGAACGGCACCTCTCCGTCCAGCCTGCTGATGCCGATGGCCTTCGCCTCCCTGCTGGGCGGCATCGTCACCCTGATCGGCACCTCGCCCAACATCATCATGGCGAGCGTGCGCCAGCAGGTGCTGGGCAAGCCGTTCCACATGTTCGACTACACACCGGTCGGCCTCAGCATCGCCGTGCTCGGCGTCGCGTTCCTCGCCTTCGGCTGGCGCTTGCTGCCGCGCGGGCGCAAGGGCGCGGCCTCGATGGAGGCGGCCTTCACCATGGAGGAGTACACCGCCGAGGCCCGGCTCACGCCCGATTCGCCCGCCGCTGGCCAGACCGTCGCCGAGCTCGAACGGATGGGCGACGGGGACGTGGAGGTGGCGACGGTGGTGCGCGAGCGCTACCGCCGTTTCGTGCCCACGCCGGAGTGGCGGCTGCGGGAGGATGACGTCGTGCTGTTGCGCGGCGATCCGGCGGATCTCGAACGCCTGGTCGCGCGCGCCCGCCTGCGCCTCGCCGGCGCCCCGACCGAGGAGGAGGCCATGACGGCGGGCGGCGGCGAGATCATGGTGGTGGAGGGCGTGGTCACGGGCGACAGCAAGCTCGTCGGCCGCACGCCCGCGCAGCTCGACCTGGCGCGGCGGCACGGCCTCGCTTTGCTCGCGGTCAGCCGCAGCGGCCAGCGCATCGGCCAGCGCTTGTCCACGGTGCGGCTGGAGCCGGGCGACGTGGTGGTGCTCAAGGGCCGCGCCGCCGCCCTGCCCGAGGCGCTGGGGGAACTGCGCGTGCTGCCGCTCGC
Organism: Acetobacteraceae bacterium; assembly: GCA_035252035.1. Taxonomy (GTDB): domain Bacteria; phylum Pseudomonadota; class Alphaproteobacteria; order Acetobacterales; family Acetobacteraceae; genus DATFDN01. The sequence goes on from DATFDN010000065.1 coordinate 1,027, forward strand.
CGAGCGCAGCATCGCGCTGGGCCGCAGCCAGCGAAGCTGGGTGCCCGTCGGCGTGCTGGCGATCGCGATGGCGCTCGTGGCCGCCAACATCGTCTCCGTCGCCGTGGCCTTCTTCGGGGCGACGGTGGTGCTGCTGCTGCTGCGCGTCCTGACGATGAACGAGGCGTACGAGACGGTGGAGTGGCACGTCATCGTGCTGCTCGGCGCGCTCATCCCGCTCAGCCACGCGATCACCGAGACCGGCGGCAGCGCCTTGATCGCGGGCTGGCTGACCAACGCCGTCCACGGAACCTCTCCGCTCGTGGCGCTGACGATGGTGCTCGTGATCACGATGGCGATCACGCCGTTCCTGCACAACGCGCCCACGGTCCTGGTGTTCGGGCCGATCGCCGCGAGCCTCGCGGTCAAGCTCGGTGTGCGGCCCGATCCGTTCCTGATGGCGGTCGCGCTGGGCGCGGGCTGCGACTTCCTGACCCCGATCGGGCACCAGTGCAACACGCTGGTGATGGGGCCGGGCGGGTACCGGTTCGTCGATTACCCGCGCCTCGGCCTGCCGCTCTCGTTCCTGGTGGTGGCCGCCGGGGTGCCCCTGATCGCCCTGTTCTGGCCGCTCCACTAGCGCGCTACACGCGGCTGAGCATCACCTGCTCCTCGGTCGCGAAGAACTGGCCGTAGGCGCCGCCGAGCGCCTGGTCGAGAGGCGCGCTTCCGATGGCCACTCCCTTCAGGGCCACGTTGGTGAAGTCCACGGCGAGTTGCGGCGGAAGGGCGATCATCGGGCCGCCCGGCACCGAGACGCCCGTGGCGATCGCGGGCGAGGCCGCGACATAGGCCTTGAGCCAGGCTTGCAGGTCGGTGACGATCTGCTGGGCCGGCGCGGCCGGGTCGGCGCCGCTCGTGATCGCCGCGCCGAGGGCCGCGAAGTCCGGCGCCAGGTGTCCGCCGTCCACCAGGAATGTCATGACCGCTCCGGCGTTCGCGTCCGTCCCGGCGGCGTTGATGAACCCTTGCTCGCTCGCCGAAATCGGTGTGGGCGTGAGGGTGATGGGTGCCGGGGGCGGGTTGGCGGACGCGGGTGGTGTGTTCGCTGACGTGCCGCCTGTCGCGGTCGCGCCCACACCTGTCGCGGTGGATGGGGTTGCAGTGGTTGATGCGTTCCCGCTGCTGCTTCCGGCCGTGCTCCCGGTTTGGGAACCGTCGCTTGCCGGAGGCGTGCTGTCCGGAGGCTGGGACGCCGGCGGAGCGGGCGGCGTGAAGACCGGCAGCGGCTGGTAGCTCGGCGGCGGGGCGCTTGCCGTGTAATCGACCGCGACACCGGCGTTTGTGCGCGAGACGCGCAGAGTCTCGGGGTACGCGGGGCTTGACGCGCCTGGGCTGATGGCGAGGTTCAGCGTGCCGGTCTGCTGGCCGCCCGAATAGAGCGTCAGCACGTTGTCCTGATACGTGTAGCTGTCGGCGGCGACGCCGTGGAGATCCACCTCAGCCGAGGCGTTCAGCTCCGTCGTGGCGTGATAGTCCGGCAGGTCGTCGATCGTGACCTTCGAGATGGCGCCCCGGACCGGATCGCCGCCGGCGATCACGGTCTGTCCGGAGGCGACACCGTGAAGGAACTCCACCGATCCCGCGATGGACTGCGCCGAGCCGGACGTGATGGTGCCTGCGCCGGTGACGTTCACGTTGAAGGCGGCGGTGGAGCCGTCAATCAGGATCGGGCCGTCGTTGACGAGGGTGGCGTTGTCTCCCGCGACGGTCAGCGACCCGAAGTTCAGGCCGAAGAAGGTGGCGTGCAGCGTGTCGCCTTGCGGGATGTTGACCGTCTCGCGCGCGCTGCTCGGGTACGCGTTGCTCAACGCGATCGTGCTGTCGTGGGCCGCGTTGACCGTCAGCGTTTCCTCCGCGTACGGGACGATCTTCACTGTGGCGGTCACGTTTGGCTGGGTGAAATTGATCGTGGCCGCTGTCGTGGTGTTCGCCGCGCCAAGAATGAGGCCGCCGGCGGGGTTGGCGTCGAGGTTCAGCGTGCCGCTGGGCATGGCGATGATGTCGCCGGGGGCGGGGACGCCACCGGGGGACCAGGCGGAGGGGTCGTCGTAATTGTTGGTCGCGCTTCCGGACCAGGTCTTGGTCGGCATTTCGTTCTCCGAAACAAGGCGAGCGCGACCCTATTACGGATACGTCATGCGACGGTAACACGATAGCGTGATTTAACGAAATGGGCAGGGTTCGATTGCAACTACAGGTAGAGTTTGTTTGCAACCAAGGAGATTGTGGCGGGCGGCGTTGGATGGGGGAGACCCCACCTCACCCCAGCCCTCTCCGCCCCTCGGGGCGGAGAGGAAGATTTGTAACAGTTATACTCGCCCGCCTTGACTCTGGCCCACCCCGTCATGCCCGCGAAAGGATTGTGCTGCGAAAGTCGCTTTGGCTCGCCCGAGGCCCCCTCCCGTCATTCCCGCGGAAGCGGGAATCCAGGTTTTCCAGTGAGTTGCCACCAGCCTGATGTCCGCTTTCGCGGGCATGACGGCATGAGGGTCAAGGTCCACGTCGGCGAGTATTAGGCGACGTAGCGGCCGGAGTCAGTGAGGCGGGCTTGGCCCATGATGACGAGGGCGTCGAGCATGTCCTTCATGCGCCCGCGCGGGGCGCCGGCGAAGCGCCTGGCCAGTTCGGGCGGCGTGGCGGGCTGGCCCGCGAGGGCGGCGCGGAGGGCGACGTATTGCTCGGGCGCGCGCCTTGGCCAGGCGGGCGCTCCGGTCGCTTCGGGCTGGACGATCGCCATGCGGGGCTGGGCGGCGCGGGGCATGGCCTGATCGGGGGCCTGGAATTCCGGGCGCAGCCAGCGGACCAGCCCGGATTCCTCCTCCGCCCGGCGTTCGGCGTTGAGGGCGACGAGGCGGGCGAGGATGTCGGCATCCGTGAGGTCGGCGGGCCAGCCATAGGCAGCGGCAACTTCTTCGTCCAGGCGATCATGCAGGGTGCGGAGGATCGAGACTTGCCCGGCGTCGTGGATGTCGCGCTCTTGCGGGGTGAGGTCGCGGCCAGCGCGGAGCGCGGCGAGGACGTTGTAGAGCGCGGTGAGGGTGAGGTGTTTGTGGGCGGTGAGGCGGGCAGCGCGGTGGGCGTCGAGTTCCTCGGCGAGTTCGCGGATGGTTTGGGTTTGCGCGTCGGTGGGGGTGGGGAAGGGAAAGGGGTCGAAGCAGCGGGTTTTGACGTAAACAGGGTCGTTACCGACACCTTGCCAGCCACCGGCTGCGAGTGCCCACAGAACGTGAACGCGCGAGGATAGAACTCCAAGCGTAAACGCATCTCCGCTGGCAATACAGACCAACTTGTTGTCAGGAAGAGTTTCGGTGGAAAGGAACACAAACGTACGGTGCCTAGCGGTCTCGACAGTGCAGATATACCGGGTAAGCCCTTTCAAGGCTGGCCGCAGCTCGCGGCGAGGCTCGCCAAACATCCACCACGCGTTGCGGTAGCTCGGGCGATTGTTGTGGTCACGCTCAGGCTTCACATGCAGCAGGACATGTTGATAGACGGCAGGAAAGCGCCTGCGCACGTCGTCTTCTGTTAACCCGAAAAGGTCGATGACCATTTGGCCACGGCTGTGCTGCGCTCGATCGCGGCCGTTCAGGTAGGGGCGGATATGTTTCTCCAGCTCCGGAATACGGCCAAGGCCCAGGGTGCGGGCAGTTGCAGGAGAAATGATGAAGCCGGCGCCGTGCAGGGCCATGCCCCGACTGCATAAGCCTTCGTTTGCCCGCAACGGAGATGTTGCCTCAAGAGGAGCGCCGATCGTGAGGTCCGCGTTAATGACTCCCTCGGCCTCCGACAACTCGACCTCGGGCGCGTCCTCCTTCCCTGCACGCTCACAGACCACCGTCACCAGCCGCCCCGGCCGCGAACGATCCAGCCAGCGCTCGGCGACAGTCATCGCGATGCGCACTGCCGCCGCGCCTTTGCCGTCCGCCCAGGGGTGGTCGGGGATGGCGAAGGCGAGGCGCAGCTTGCGGGGGCCTTGCAGCGCCTCGGCGACGACGCGGCGGCAGAAGGTTTGGCGGATGCTGTTGCTGGTGATGAAGCCGAAGCGGCGGGGCGCACCGTCCTTGCTAGGTCGCATCAACTGCGCGGCTTTCCACCAGAAGAACAGCGCGATGTCGGCGGAGCGGGGCACGTCCTTGTACGCGGCCCAGAGCGCCTTCGCGTATCCCTCGCCAAGCTCCGCGCGCATGTCCTTGCCGGCGATGAAGGGCGGGTTGCCGACGATGAAATCCGCCTCGGGCCAGGTCGCTTGCTCGGCGTTCACGGGGCGCAACACAAGCTCGCGCGCGGTTTCGTCCGGAACATCCTCGCCCGTGACCGGGTGCGTCTTGAACGTGCGCCCGTCCCAGCGGCTGACCGGCTGGCCCGCCTTGTCGCGCTCCGGCTTCTCGTCGGCGTAGGCGAGCAGCGCGTCGGCCTGCTGGATATTGCGGAAATCGCGCAGGATCGGCTCGGCGGGCGGGACGTTGCCGTGCGTGCGGAAGTGCCATTGCAGATAGCCGATCCACAGCACAAGCTCGGCCACCGGCACGGCGCGCGGGTTCTTCTCCAGGCCAAGGAATTGGTGCGGATCGACGCTGGCGCCGCTGATCG
>DATFDN010000066.1:0-8453 GCA_035252035.1 Acetobacteraceae bacterium
GGTCCCGGCGCCCCCGGAGACGCCCCGCGCCGTGCTCGGCACCAGCCATGGCCCCCGCCCGACCTATCGGGTCGGCGAGAGCCTGACCTTGGAGGTGCAGCCGACGCAGGACGCCTATCTCTACTGCTACTACCAGGACGCCGAAGGGACGGTGGCGCGGATTTTTCCCAACCGCGTCCAGCCGGATGCCTTCGTGCATGGCAACACGCTGATCCGCGTGCCACCAAGCAATGGCGGCTTCGATATCCGCTTCGACAAGGCGGGCGGGCACGAGGTGGTGGCCTGCTTCGCCGCCGGGAGCGAGATCGGGCTGAAACTGCCCAACACGCTGAAACAACAGGATTTGACGCCGCTGCCGGTGCGCGGTCTGGACGAGGTCGCGGCGCAGTTCCGCACCCTGGGCGGGGCGCGGGTGGATGACGCGCGGCTTGTCATCGAGGTGACGCCGTGAACGCGAGGCGGGCGGGCGAGAGGGTCATGTCCCTGCTCCACGCAGCGATCGGAGCCTGGGTCGTGGCAACGGCCTTGATGCTCATGCCGGCCGGCGCCGCCCCCGCCCCGGAGGGAGGCGAAAAACGGGTCGCGCTGGTCATCGGCATCAGCGCCTACCAGAACGCACCGGCGCTCGCGAATCCGGTGAACGATGCGCGCGCGATCGGCGAGGCATTGCGGCGGCTGAACTTCGAGGTCCAGGAGCTGTTCGACCCCGACTACCGCCAGTTCAGCCGCGGCGTCCGGGATTTCGGGATTCGCGCCCAGAACGCCGACGCCGCCGTGGTCTACTACGCCGGGCACGGCATCCAGGCCGATCATGAGAACTATCTGTTGCCAGTGGACGCCAAGCTGGAGCACCAGCACGACCTGCTGTTCGAGGCGATGCCCTTGCGCCTCGTTCTCGGGGAAGTGGCGCAGGCGCGCAAGATCGGCATAATCCTACTCGATGCCTGCCGCAACAACCCGTTCACGGAGCGGATGTCGCGGTCCTTCGCCACATCGCAACGCGCCATCGCCACCTCCGGACCCGGACTGGCCCGCGTGGATGACGTGCCGCGCAACACGATGGTGGTGATGGCGACCAAGGCGGACCAGGGGGCCGACGACGGCGACACCGGGCACAGCCCCTTCGCCGAGGCCCTGCTCGCCCATTTCCAGATCCCAGGGCTGGAGCTCGGCCTGTTCTTCCGCAGCGTGCGCGACACCGTGCTGAAGGCCACCAACAACCGCCAGGAGCCCTATATCTTCAGCTCGCTGGGGGCGGAGCCGTTTTACTTCCACCCGCGCCCGCCCAACCATCCGCCCGAGATCGGTCCGGTGCGCGCGCTTCAAGTCACGGACCGCTCCAGCGCCACGCGGCTCGGCATCCCGAAGCCGACCGATCCGGATGGCGATGCGCTGACCGTGCGTGTCACCGGGCTGCCGCGCTCTGGCGAGGTGCGCGTCGATGGGCGTCCGGCGCGGTCGAACGACCTGTTCTCGGTGGATCAGTTCGTGACAGCCACCTACACGCCCGAGGGCAAGCCGCTGGGGCCGGTTGGCTCGGTCGATATCCTGGTCGAGGACGGGCGCGGCGGCAGCGCGACGGCCAGCCTGCCGATCACCGTCATCTCCTCGAACCAACCGCCCGTGGTGGACCGCGCGCGGACAGTCCGCTTCGTCCCGCTGCGCCTTGGCATCGCCCCACCAACCGACCCGGACGGCGATCCACTGACCGTGACCGTGACCGTGCTGCCGCGCGGCCGCGTCCACAATGGCACGGCCGTGCTGTCCATCGGCGACCGCCTGCAACCCGCTGACCTGCCGCGCCTGACCTTCACGCCGGATGTGGATGTCTTCGGACGGGCGGGCAGTTTCGGATACATGGTGGAGGACGGGCGCGGCGGCCGGACCGAAGGCAAGGTCGATGTCGAGGTGGCGGACGCGCCGCCCGAGGGGGACGCGGCGCCTCGGCCGGAAGCGCCGCGCCCGCCCGCCGGCAAGCAGCTCGCCGGCCTGCAATCCCCTGCTCCCGAGGCGAGAGAGCCGCAGCGCACTGGCGCCGAGCCCACCACGCCTGCCGGCCCGCGCGAAGCCGCGAAGCCGTTCCAGGACTGCCCGACCTGCCCGATACTGGTTGCCCTGCCGGGTGGCTCGTTCGTGATGGGACAAGGCGCCCGCGACCCCGCCGCGGCGCCGGCGCTGCGCGTCACCCTCCGTCCCTTCGCGGTCGGGCTGTATCCCGTGACAGTCGGCGACTGGAAAGCCTGTCTGGCCGAGAGCGGGTGCGGGTTCATGCCGCGCATGGCGGAGGTCAACGATCGCACCCCGGTGCACGACGTGAGCTGGGACGACGCCCAGCAATTCCTGGCCTGGCTGTCGCGCAAGACCGGGAAGAAGTACCGGCTGCCGAGCGAGGCCGAGTGGGAGTACGCGGCGCGCGGCGGCGCGGCGACCCGGTACTGGTGGGGTGATGAGGTCGGCGTCGCCAACGCCAATTGTCGTGATTGCGGCGGCCCTCAGGACGCGCGCCGTCCGCTTCCAGTCGATGCGCTGCGGCCGAACCCGTTCGGGATTTATGACATGCTAGGGGGCGTGGCGGAGTGGACCCAGGATTGCTGGTTCCCCGACTATCATGGCGCCCCATCGGACGGCGCGGCGCGCGAGGCGCCTTCCTGCATGAAGCGCGTGCTGCGCGGCGGCTCGTTCCGCACCAGACACGACGAGATCACCGTGGCGTCGCGCGGGAGCTACGATGCCTCGGTGCGCTACCTGGCCAATGGCTTCCGCGTGGCGCGCGACTTGGAGTGACCTGACCGGGTTGGCCGCCGCTACTGTTTGCTTGAGGCAACCGGTTCAACCCCTCTCTCCGCCACCACATGGACCGTGATCCGCTTCGACATCACAGGCGGATCATGCGGAACGTGGTTGCCGTCGCCCATCAGCAGTTGCAGGGTGTGCGTTCCGGGCGGCAGCTCAATGATCGTCTCCGTCTGGCCAAGCCCGAAATGCAGGTGGCGCTTGTCGTTCGGGATCGCCTCGTCCATCGGCGGCAGCGGCGTGTCGATCAGCAAGTGGTGGTGGCCGGTGTCCGGCACGTTGGTCCCGGCCGGGGCGACGCCAAAATTGCGCGTGCCGAACCAGACCTTGAAGCGGGTGGAATGGATCACCTCGCCATCATTCGGCCAGCCGATATAGACGTACGCGTCGTGTGGCGCCGGCATACGCTGGCCAGCGGGCGCAGAGGCGGGCGCTGGCGACGCGCCGTGGTCGTGCGCCGCCTCGGACGCGGTGGTCTGCTGCGCAACGGCTGGGGCCGCGAGCAGCGTTGCGAAAGCGAGGGCAAGCAGGGCTCGTCGCCGCGTGATGCTCATGGGTGTGCTCCTTCGGCAATAACCGCGTCACTGCGGAACGACGATGGTGATCTTCTGCGAATAGAGTGGCGGGTTGTGCGGAATGTGGTTGGTATCGCCCAGGAGCAGTTGCAGCGTGTGCGTTCCCGGCGGCAGCTCTAGCCGCGCCTCGGTCTGGCCGCGCCCGAAATGCAGGTGGTGCTTGTCGTTCGGGATCGCCTCGTCCATCGGCGGCAGGTCGGTATCCACCAGAATGTGGTGATGCCCGGTGAATTGCTTATCGACGCTCGCTGGGGCGATGCCAGCATTGCTCAGGCCCATGCGGACCCAGAACTTGCCGCCCGGAATCACCTGTCCGTCCCTCGGCCAAATGATATAGACCTTCGCATCCGGCGGCATCGGACTGGGACCGGCGAGGGCTGCCGCGACGGGCAGCCCAAGGCCGATCGCGAGGGACACCGCTATCCTCATCCTGCCCATGCCTATCCTCCCCTCATGCGGCGGCAGTTGAACCGTGTCCGCCCTTCAGCTCTCACTGGTATGGTTGCAAACTCCGCAACAGGGAAATTTCGTCGTATAGTGTGAACCAGTCAACAGAACTGGCGGCGGGGTAGTGTCTCAGTTTGAATTTCCCATAATTTAGACCGAACCGTGCAACGGAGTCAGACTGGCGGATCGGCCATTTTCCGCTCTTTTAGCATCCCGGGCAGTGTGAAAGCGTACGTCAAGAACATGTCAGTAAAGGCGTGTAGGGCTTTCGCTTCGGCTTCAGTAAACGGCTCCTCCTCATGAGCTGCATCGTTGCCAAGATTACGAATTTCATGTGCCCACTCCTTCATCGCTGAAGTAATGCCAAATTCTTGTGGCAGAGTGTCGATGCGCCTCTGGAGTGTACCTCTCCCTTCAGGGTGGATACGCTTCAGCGCCACATCAAGCGACTTACGGAACATCGTGCCTGCCGCATCATATCCTTTTCGGCGCAGACTATCGAGCCCCTGAAGAAAGAATCTACGGATGTTGTCTGGTAGATACTTGGGAGCGCTTGGCGGCTCCGCCTTCGGGCACACTTCTACCAGATGTGGCGGAGTTGCCTGCCCGTTTGTTTGGACCCAGTTCATAATCTCGTGCCCACGATATTTTGCTACAACTCCGTTCTGGCAGTAACCGCATTGTAGAAGTAAAATATGCTGAGTGCGGTTGATGTCGCAAGGCATGTAATAGCTCCCCCGAAAAGCAACTCTTTCTGTTCCACAGTGAGGGCAATCCAAAGGAACCTGAACCATGCATATTCACCCATATGGTTGTGAGATAGAGTTGATCTTAGCCAACAACAGAGTTAACAGCTCAAAAGCAGAGCTGATCTTCGAGCGCTATACGGCGCTGCCATCCAAGATGGAACGCGAGGCATTCGTGCTGGCATTGATCGCGGAGCTTCTTGTGAACCGAGCGCGTCTGACCGGGGACTGTATACAGAGCTGACCGGACGCACTTCTACCGTATGACGCTGGCCGATGCGCTTGTGCGAGGCTTGTAAGGACCGCGAGCCTTCGGAGGCTCGGTCTGGGTATCAATCAGCGCCACCACATCCTCCATGCCCCATAGTCGGTCGGAGACGCCGGCCGCCATCGCCGGGCTGACCCGCAGCGTCTTGTGGATGCGAACGAAGTTGTACCAAACCGTGTAGAGCGCCACCATGTCGGCGTGCGCCTCGGCCTTCTTGGAGAACGCGTTGGTGAGCCGGGTGAACCGCCGCATGCACATCCTCATGCTCAGGTTCTGGCGCTCGGCGTAGCTCGTGCTGACGTGCTTCGGATCGGGACGGCCCTCCACGCGGGTCTTCTTGATCCCCGTGCATTCGGCGGGGCTGTAGCGGCCCGGCGGGTGCGGCGTCTCGCCGTACATCTTCACGAGCTGGGCATAGTCAACATCTGCGCCGAACGCGCCCTCCACGGCGTCCAGATACGCCTTGTGACCATCCGTGGTGAGTTGCACGCGAGTGGCGAGGCGTGAGGCCACGTCCTGCATGAACTCGTTCGCGTAGCCCGCGTCCCGGCCGCCCACGAGATAGGACACGATCAGCTTGGAGTCGGCGTCCAGGGCCGTCCACGTCCAGATGTCGCCGGCCTGTTCCGGAGCGGCTTTGGCACCCGCCACGTTCCGCTGCTTCGCGTAGCAGAACGCCCAGATTTCGTCGCACTGGACCCGCTTGGAGCGGACGCCGCGCACCGTCCGGTCATGGAAGGCTTCGCATGCCGTTCCGGCGTCCTCCAACAGCTTCGCGACCGTATTGATGGACACGTCCGCCACGCGGGAGACCGAGCGCATGGACGACCCCTCACAGAGCAGTGAGAGGATTTGGGCGCGCTTGGACGTGGGCAACCTGTTCATGGCGCCCATGCTATGAAATTTCATGCTTAGCGTCAAGCTGATCGTTCAGACTAATTGCAGTGACCGACTGGCAGGCCGATTGCTGATAACTGACATATTCGCTACCAGCCCCTCTAGCTCATCGAGGGGTATCTGAAGTTCTTTTGCAACGTCGGCCTTTGTTCGACGCTCCCGCCACAAAGCTGAAAATACCTCTCGCCATACTGTCGAGACTTCACGCTCGATGCCGTTAGGCTCTCCTGATCTGTAACCACGTCGACTGAGGTCTATACAAAGAGACCGGTATTGATGCTCCGTCTTGATGACGTTTAGCCGCCACAATCGGACTAACAAGGCGAAAGCTGAAACGCGCCATCGCTTCTTAGCCTCAATGATACGATCGCTCGTTATCGGCCAGTTGCTTTTCGACCGAACATCGTTTTCAGGCATCAGGAACGCTGAAGCGAAATTATCGGCCTCTCGTTCAAGCAAACGATCCCCTCTCAAGTCGCCTTTGCAGTGCATTAAAAGGTGCCCAAGCTCATGGGCTGAATCATAAATGCTGCTTTCCGCGGTTTTGAATGTATTAAGGAACACATAAGGCTTTCCGTCACGCCAGAAGGAAAATGCGTTAACGTTAGCTGTGTCTTCGCTGAGCGTGAGTACGCGGACACCCTTGCTTTCGAGCAGACCAATCATATTGCCAATAGGCCGCTCACCAATACACCAGTACTGGCGAGCCTCTATGGCAGCCTTCTCTGCATCCTCATTGTAACTTAGGTCCGGAAGATCTGGATCGGGTATGTGAAACCGCTCTTCGACCCAAGCGTGCAGTTCTACACCCAATGACCCTGATGAGATCGCCGCGTCCTTCTCCATCGCGCTCATCTTGGAAAAGCTTCGGAAACTCACGCCTGCGCAATCGACGTCGGGAGGGTCGTCGCCAAAAAAAAACTCAACTGGATAATTGAGAGCTACAGCTAACTTGTCGATGGTGCTTGCGTCCGGCTGACGGTGGCCCTTCTCAAGGCGAGATAGGGTGTCCGGCACGATACCGGCCGCTATAGCCAGCGCCTTTCCCGTCAGGCGACGCCGCATACGTGCTAACGCCAATCGCTTGGCATTAAACATGGTCAGGCAGTTTTCCGCGTGATCGTAGGCGTCAAATCGACTGGCGAATCGGTGACTGGATGAATGATCCGTTTGCCGCCGTCATCGTCGTGGCCGTAGGAGATAAAATTGCGCTCCACGCAAGGGCCAAATGACTTTCCTTCTATCGTGGGACGGGAAAGCTCAATTCGGCCATCGGGATCGACCATGACGTAGTAAAGAGGGATGCCATCGGCCGCATGCTGCCTTGTGTATGTGGGCAGGGCATCTCCGAATAAGTTCCCTTGGCAAAGACGCTCAACTCCAGCCCCCTTACCTGAGCAAGGGAGGGGATGATGAGCCTCATCGCAACACAAATCGACGTTTGCATACGCGACCCTGATCGTAAGATCGGATGAGATGATGGCTTCGACGCCTCCCGGACACTCAAGCTTCCAGTATTTGCCCACAAATTCATTACGCAAAGCCCACACGCCATGATGGTAGGCAAAGGTGCCTGGGGCATTGACAGGGTGGAAGTCCGTCGCGTTTGCCCGCTCGGTTAAAGCAACATCCCGAACCCTACAGAGTCCGGGAACGGTCATGTTCATTTGCTTTAAGAACGGCTCAACCTGCCAAGGGTCGCGCCGGATTATCGTCTTTTGGTAGGCCAAGCTTGCCTCGCGTCGATTTTTCTGACCACGATTGTGGTCGAGAAAATCGACTTCGTCAAGGGCGCCACCGCTTCCCCGCCGCCTTCCGTGCGATCTCCGCCCGCTGCTCCGGCGTGAGTTTTCTCGCCCGCGCCTTGCCTCCCTTCTTCCCTAGGGCGGCGGCGTTCGGGTCTTTCCCTTCCCGCTCGGGCGTCGCGTACTCCTCTGGCTCCTCGCCAGTCGCGATCCGCATGACCTTCACGGCCGCGCCGATCACATCGGCAGGGCGCGTCTCGCCTCGGGGGCCTTTGGGCATCAGACCTCCTCCGGAATCAGTGTTCCGATCAGGCGTAGCAGTTCATTGTGTTGCGGGCCGTGTTGCTGCGCGAGAAACTCGGCAACCTCAATAAGGTCTACGTCTCCGCCCGAGGCCGCGTTCGGCTCATGCCTGATGAACACTCGACCTGAGCGGGGCTCTCGGACGAGGTGCCACCGATCCCCGTTTGAACTGCTATAAAGCTCCCGCTCTTCAACTGGCATAATGAGATCCTACGTTGCTTGCCGCCAAGCATATAGGAGGTCTCGCCGTAAAGCGATGTGGGATGCCGTCCCAGGGGAAATTCAAACTGAGACACTACCGGCGGCGGCGTGGAGTTAGGCTTGGCCTATTCGATAGGAGGACGCCATGACGGATTCCGGCTCGCCTTGGGCAGGGGTGCCGGCGATGCGCGGCGCCGCGCTTCGCCGCGCGGCCTTCGTCGCGGCGTTGCTGCTGGCATCCCTCCCCCCTGCGCGCGCGACGGCGGGCGGGGACGCGGTCCTGCTCTCGTCCACGGCGCCCGGCTACGTGCCGGGAATGGTGATAACCGCGAGCGATCGGCTGGCGCTGCCGGACGGGGCGAGCGCGACGCTGCTGTTCCGGTCCGGCCAGATGCTGCGGATTCGCGGGCCGTTCGACGGCGCGCTGAACGCGGCCGAGGCCAGCTCGGGCGAGGCCGCGCCGGCCGTGGCGAAGGCG
>DATFDN010000067.1:0-4275 GCA_035252035.1 Acetobacteraceae bacterium
TGGTCTCACGCGCCAGGCGGAGCGCATCGCCGAACGCTATGCCCCGGCCTATGCCGTCGTGGACGAGCGTTTCGAGGTGCTGCATTTCTCCGCCAGGGCAGGCCGCTTCATCCAGCCCGCTGGCGGCGCCCCCAGCCTGAACCTGCTCACCCTTGCCCATCCCGACCTGAGGATCGAACTCCGCCTGGCGCTGGAACGGGCGGCGCAGGAGAACCAAGTCACCGAGGTCGATGGACTCCGCATGGGCGCGAACGGGCACCATGTGGCCATGGATCTCGTTGTCGAGCCCGTCCGCGAGAGCACACATGCGACCAGGGCATTCGTCGTGTTGTTCAAGGAGGGCGGCACCGTACCGGAGGCGGGTCGCGACCCGCCAGCGGGCGCATCCCTCGGCCCGCAGAACGAGGAGGTGCGGCGCCTTGAGACGGAACTGCGCGTCACACGCCAGCAGCTCCAAGCCACGATCGACGAATTCGAGGCCACGAACGAGGAGCTGAAATCCTCGAACGAGGAATACCAGTCCCTGAACGAAGAGCTGCAAAGCGCGAATGAGGAGCTGCAAACCTCGAAGGAGGAATTGCAATCGGTCAACGAGGAGCTTACCACCGTTAATAGCGAGCTGGCGCATCGGGTACAGGAGCTCGGGCGGGTCAACAGCGATCTGAGGAACCTGCTTGAGAGCACGCAGATCGCCACGATCTTCCTCGACAACGAGCTGCGGGTGATGAACTACACACCCGCCGTCACCGAGATCTTCCACCTTGTGGAGACTGACATCGGCCGTCCAATCAGCCACATCAAGTCTCGCATCGCCTGCGACGAGTTGCAGGACGATGTCCGGCGGGTAGTGCGCACGTTGAGCACCGTTGAACACGAGATCGAGAACCCGACCACCCACGCGCACTACTTGGTGCGTGTCCTGCCCTACCGGAGCATCGACAACTTCATCGCCGGTGCGGTGCTGACGTTCATCGACATCACGGAGCGCAAACAGTCCGAGGCGACGCTGCGCCGCCTGAACGAGACCCTGGAGGCGCGGGTGGCGGAGCGGACGGCGGCGCTTTCCAAGGCCCTCGATCAGCTTCACGCGGAGATGCGGGAACGCGAGCGGGCGGAGGAGGCCCTGCGCCAGGCGCAGAAGATGGAGGCCGTCGGCCAGCTCACGGGCGGCATCGCGCATGACTTCAACAACATGCTGCAAGGCATCAGCAGCAACCTTGAGATGCTGCAACGGCGCGTGGCGCAGGGGCGCGCGGCGGAGATCCAGCCGTTCCTTGAGGGGATAGGCAAAACCGTGGAGCGCGCGGCGGCGCTGGCGCACCGGCTGCTTGCCTTCGCGCGGCGGCAGACCTTGCAGCCGCGCGCCGTCGAGCCAGACGCGCTGATCGAGGGTATGGAGGAGCTGATCCGGCGCACCATGGGTCCGGGCACCGTCGTCGAGCTGCGCATGGACGATGGCGTCTGGACGGTGCGGTGCGATCCGAATCAGCTTGAGAACGCGCTGCTGAACCTGGCCATCAACGCGCGCGACGCCATGCCCGAAGGCGGGCGGCTCACGATCAGCACCCAGGACGTGCATCTCTCGAAGGCGGACCTGGCCGGCCAGGCCGATGCCATGCCTGGCGATTATGTCGAGATCGCCGTGTCCGACACCGGCATGGGAATGAGCGAAGCCACTCAGGCGCGCGCCTTCGAGCCATTCTTCACGACCAAGCCGCTTGGGCAAGGGACGGGGCTCGGCTTATCACAGCTCTATGGCTTCGTGCGGCAGTCAGGCGGCTTCGTGCGACTCGAAAGCGCGCTGGGCCGGGGAACGACTGTTCGGCTGTACCTGCCGCGTTACGAGCGCGCGCAAGAGTCCGGACCGAGCCCAGCGCCAAGCTCCACGCCGAAATCGGCCGAGGCGGGCGAGACGGTGCTGCTGGTCGAGGATGAACCCGAAGTGCGGGAGGCAACAGCCGAGCAACTCCGCGAGTTGGGCTACCGGGTCGTGGACGCCATGGACGGCGGCGCCGCGTTGCGTCTGCTGGATACCGGCGTGCGCATTGACGTGCTCATCACCGACGTGGGCCTGCCCGGCGGGCTGAACGGACGGCAGACCGCCGAGGCCGCGCGCGAGCGCAGGCCGGGCCTGCCGGTGCTGTTCATCACCGGCTACGCCGGCTCCGTGCTCGACGGTCAGCTCGCGCCACGGATGGAGGTGATCGGCAAACCCTTCGCGCCGGATGCGCTGGCCGCCAAGATCCGGGACATGATCGAAGGCGCATAAGCGGAGAGTGCAGGGCGCTGGGATTGAGCGGAACTGACAACGTTGTACCAATTGCCCTTGGTTTGACCCATGCCGGTCATGCCCGCGAAAGCGGGCATCCAGGCCCACATGCACCAAGCTCCGTGCGGTTCGCCTGGATTCCCGCTTGCGCGGGAATGACGGCGTAAAGGTCAAAGTCAACGCGGGCTGGCATCACTCCGCCGCCATCACCTGCTTCGGGTCCGCCCCGACGCGGCCGGAGTCCTCGCCATGCGCGTGGCCTAGGCGGAAATCGTAGCGCACGGCGGGAATGCCCTGGATCGGGGCCTCGGGATCATCCATGCGCGGACGGATCACCAGCGCCTTGGACACCCCGAACACGGTGTCGCTGTCGATGTGCGGATCGTCGCCGAAATAGAGGGCGGTGACGAGTTCCCGGTACCCCGGCGCACCGATCAGCACATGGATATGCGCCGGCCGGCAGCCATGGCGGCCTTGCTGGCGCACCAGCGCGCCCACCGGTCCATCCATCGGGATCGAATAGCCGAGCGGCACCAGGGTGCGCACATGGAACCGCCCCTCTTCGTCGCAGCGCACGTTGCCCCGCATATCGATCGTGGCATCACGCGCTTGAAGGTCGTAGTGCCCCTCCGCGTCCGTCTGCCACAACTGCACCAGCGCGTGCGGGATCGGGCGCCTGGCATTGTCGGTCACTTGTCCATAGACCAGCAACTCCGGTCCCGTCGCCTGGCGCGCGAGGCTGCCGCCGAGCGGGATCTCCGGCGCGTCCTGGCGATAAAATGGCCCGAGCAGGCTGCTCTGCGTTCCAGTTTCGGACGCCGCCGCGTCGTGCATGAGATGGACCAGCGCCGATAATCCCAGCACGTCGGAGAGCAGGATGAATTCCTGGCGGGTCGGCGAGCAGGCCTGGCCCACGCGGGTCAGGAAACCGATAGCTTTCAGCCACTCATCCGGGGTGAGCCGCACCTCGCGGGCGAAGTCGTGCAGGTGGCGAACCAGGCTCTCCATCACTTCGCGCAGGCGCGGATCGGGCGTCGCGGCCATCTGGTCGATCACTGCCTGGGTCACAGTGGATACGCTGAGGTCTTGCATGGCGTCCTCCCTACTCCGCGGCTGCGCGGCGCGACTGGAACGCCGGCATCACCGCTTCGGCGAAATCATGCAGCCCGCGAAGGGCTGCCTTCGGGTCAACGAGGAGAACCCGCTCCACGCCGCCCGCCTGCAAGCGGCGCAGGCGCGCGATGATCTCCTCGGGCGTGCCGAGCAGCGGGGCGTCGTCGGCACGCACGTCCTCGGGCGGCCGTTCGCCGCGCGCGAGATCGCCGATCACGCCCAGCACTTGGCGTCTCGTCTCGAACGCCGCCTCGCGCTCAGCCTCCGTACGGACCATCTGCAACGCGCGCGCCACGGCGACCATGCCGGGATGAAAGGCGCGGCCGACGCGTGCGCATTCCTCGCGGAAGATCGCCACGCGCTCCACTGTCAGGCGCACCGAGCCGAGCTGATCAAGCAAAAGGTTGAACCCCTCGCGCGCGGCGCGGCGGATCGACTCGGGACTACCCGCGGCAAGCCACAAGGGCGGGTGCGGGCGCTGCACCGGCGCGGGTTCCACCACGATGTCATGGTAGCGCCAACGCTCGCCGCGGTGCGAGAAGCGTCCCTCGCTGGTCCACGCCCTGCGGATCACCGCGATGGCCTCGTCGAAGCGCCCGCCGGCCTCCTCCTGGGGGATGCAGAACCCATCGAACTCGGCGGCGCGATACCCCTTCCCCACCCCAAGGTCGAGCCGTCCGCCCGAAAGCAGATCGAGCGTCGCCGCCTGTTCGGCGATCAGCACCGGATTGTGCCAAGGCAGCACGATGACCGCGGTGCCCAAGCGAATGCGGGTTGTGCGCGCCGCCAGATAGGCGAGCAAGGTGAGCGAGGCGGACACCTGCCCCTGGCCGGTGAAATGATGTTCGACCAAGAACACGCTGTCGAAACCGAGCCGTTCCGCCTCGACCACG